>JALUMZ010000064.1 GCA_027055635.1 Campylobacteraceae bacterium | reverse complement strand
CTGCTATTATGTCGATATTCTAGTATTTAGGATATAATTTGAGAATTTTTATTTTAATAGCTCTCTTTTTTATCACTCTTTTTGCAAATGAAAAAGTTTCCCTACAGCTTCAGTGGTTTGACCAGTTTCAATTTGCTGGATATTATGTAGCAAAAGAGAAGGGATATTATAGGGATGTTGGTCTTGATGTAGATATTAAAAAATACAAAATTGGACTTGATGTTGCTAAAGAAGTTACAAGCGGTAGAGCAACTTTTGGAATAGGAAGAACATCTTTGCTTATTGATGAGAGTAGAGATGATAATATCATCTTGATGTCTGCTATATTTCAGTCTTCCCCGTTGGTCTTGATTGCTAAAAAATCATCAAATTTAAATATTATAGAAAATTTTAAGCATAAAAGAGCAATAGTAGCTGGTACAGAAGACTCAGCCGGTACTTTTGCAATGCTCTCCTCTCATGGTATCTCTAGAAAAGATATGGATATAATTGAGAGTAAAAATAAACTACAAGACTTTATAGATGGAAAGGCAGATATCATATCTGCATATACATCAAACCAAGTCCATATTTTAAGACAAAAAGGGATAGATATAAATGTGTTTAACCCAAAAGATTATGGGTTTGATTTTTATAGTGATCTTCTTTTTACAAGTAAAAAAGAGTATATATTAAAGCCACAAGTAGTTATTAACTTCAAAAAGGCATCACTTAAAGGTTGGGAATATGCTTTTGCCCATATAGGCGAAACCGTAAAACTGATAGAAAAAAAATACAACTCACAGCATAAAACAGATGAGCAACTTTTCTTTGAGGCATTAAACCTAAAGGAATTGGCATATAAGGGTACAGACAAGCTAGGCAATATAGATAAAAATAAAATAAAACAGATATATGATATATATAAAATAATGGGGTTTATAAAAAAAGATATAGATTTAAATGATATAATTTTAAAAGAGGATAAATCAAAAATCTATCTAAATAAAAAAGAAAAATCGTGGATAAAAAAACATCCTATTGTTACATATAGCGAAGTAAATTGGAAGCCACTATCTATCATAAAAGATGGGAAGATGGGTGGAATATTTGGAGATTTTTTAGATTTGATTTCAAAAAAGACGGGTTTAAAATTTAGGTATATACACTCTGATACTTGGAAGGGTGTTATTGAAAAATTTAAAAAGCAGAAGATAGATATGCTCCCCTCTAATCCGCAGATTTCAGATTCAGATTTGGGTTTAGTAAGTAAAGTCTATAAAACATATCCTATGGTTATAGTATCAAGCGATAAGTATAAATATGTGTCTAGTTTGGAAGATTTAACTAAGCAAACTATTGCTGTACCAAAATACTATACTAGTTATTTTTATTTGAGAAAAAATTATCCACATATAAAATTAAAAGTAACAAAAGATATACCAGAGGCACTAACTTTAGTAGAAGAGGGCAAAGCTGATGCATTTGTTGGGCATATTGCAACAGCTATATACTACATATCTACTCTTCACTTCGCAAACTTGAAAATAGCCGGTACTACAAATTTTAAATTCAAACATAGTTATCTTGTGCAAAAAAAATACCCCCAACTGTTATCAATCATAAATAAGGCATTTATGAGTATAACTTTTGAAGAGAGAGCTAAAATATACTCAAAATGGTCAAATGTAACTGTAAAAGAGATGGATTACAGAACAATTTTTAAAATCTTAATTGTCGGTTTTATACTTTTTTTATTTCTTCTGTATAGAAATAAAAAATTAAAAAAATATAATGAAGAGACAAAAAAATTAAAAGAGCGTTTGGAATTAGCTCTAATGGGTAATAATGAAGGAGTATGGGATAGGGATTTGCAAAAGGATATATTATATTTGTCCCCAGAATGGAAAGCCATACTTGGCTACAAAGATAGTGATATAAAGAGCGAAACAGATGCGTGGAGAGTTAGAGTACATCCCGATGATTTACCAAGAGCATTAAAAGATATAAAAGATCATTTAGAGGGAAAAACTGAATTTTATGAAAATGAACACAGGATAAAACATAAAGACGGACATTGGATATGGGTACTAGATAAAGGAAAAAAGATACTAGATGAGAGTGGTAAAGCAGTCAGGATGATAGGAACTCATGTAGATATAACAGCAAAAAAAGAGTTACGGTTACGATTAGAGCGTCAAAAACAGATAATAGAGCAGATTCATGATTGTGTTATTTTAACAGATTTAGATGGCTGTATAATGAGTTGGAATAGAGGCGCAGAAGTTTTGCTCGGATATACAAAAGATGAAGCCATAGGTTGCCATATAGATATATTTTATAAGGGTAGATATAGCAGTTCAACAAAAAAAGTTGTAAAAATTCTCAGAAAAAAAGAAAAGTTAGATATGGAGTTAGAATTAGTTACAAAATCAAAGAAAAAGATATTTTCACAAAGTTCCATATCTGTTTTTAGAGATGAAAGTGGATGTATTAGTGGCATTGTAGGGTATATTAGAGATATTACTAGAAGAAAAGAGGTGGAGCGAGAACTAAAAAAACAAGAAGAGATACTGTGGCGTCAAGCAAATTATGATCTTTTAACTGGATTACCGAATAGATCTTTGTTTAAAGACAGGCTAGAGCACAGTATAGAAAATGGAAAGAGACATGGTGTAAAATTTGCACTATTTTTTCTTGATCTAGATAGATTTAAACAGATAAACGACTCTTTAGGACATGAAGTAGGCGATATGGTTTTAAAGAAGGTTAGCAGCCTGATAAAATCTATATTACGCAAAGAGGATACTTTGGCAAGGTTGGGTGGCGACGAATTTGTAATTGTCACAGGTAGTATATCTAAAGTTGCAGATGTGGGACATTTAGCAGACAAAATTATAAATGTACTAAAAGAGCCAATTATTATAGACGGGCATAATTTGTATTTATCTGTTAGTATAGGAATTAGTTTGTTTCCGGATGACAGTAAGGATATGCGTAATCTTCTTAAGTTTGCAGACTCTGCTATGTATAAAGCAAAAGATGAAGGTAGAAATAATTATCAATTTTATTCACCAGATATGACCAAATTGGCTTTTGAAAGGGTTGCTATGGAGACACATCTTCGTTTAGCAATCAAAAACCGAGAATTCATAGTCTATTATCAGCCGCAGTTTAATGCGCTAAGCGAGGAGATAGTTGGTATTGAAGCACTTGTGAGGTGGGCTCACCCTACTATGGGTTTGATTGCACCATCAAGATTTATTCCTTTGGCAGAAGACACAGGAATGATAGCTGATATAGACAAGATTGTGATAGAGCAAGCTATGAAACAGGTTGATAAGTGGCGTAAGCGTGGGTTGGATCCCGGAACTCTTGCCTTGAATTTATCTATTGGCCACTTAAGCGATAAGAATTTAATAAATTTTATACAAAAAAATATCTCCTTATATAAGATAGATGCCAAAAGTTTAGAACTAGAAGTAACAGAGAGTAAAGTGATGAAAAAACCAGAAGAGATGATTGCAAAATTAAAGACATTGAGTGATATGGGTATTAAAATAGCCATAGATGATTTTGGGACAGGTTATTCATCTCTATCTTATCTAAAAAGATTACCCATCGATATATTAAAAATCGATCAATCTTTTGTTAGGCATGTTCCGCTAAGTGATGATGATTCTTCTATCGTCAAGTCAATCATAGCACTTGGTCAAAGTTTAGATTTAACACTACTTGCAGAAGGGGTTGAAACACTAGAGCAGAAAAATTTTATAATTGAAAATGGTTGTAAGATTATACAAGGATATTACTTTAGTAA
>JALUMZ010000063.1 GCA_027055635.1 Campylobacteraceae bacterium | reverse complement strand
ACCAAATATAAAATCTGATATTTTAATTCAAATGGCAAATCACCTAAAGAAAAATAGCCATTATATAGTAGAAGAAAATCTAAAAGATATAGAACAAGGCAGAAAAAACAACCTCTCTTATGCTCTCTTAGACAGACTTCTGTTGGATGAAAAAAGAGTTTTTAGTATGGCAGAAAGCATAATAGAAATAGCATCCTTAAGGGAACCCGTAGGCAGAATCTTAGATGGTTGGGTAGTTCCAAATGGCTTAAGAATTGAAAAGGTGAGTGTCCCTATCGGAGTAATAGGCATCATATACGAGAGTCGCCCTAATGTCACAAGCGATACGGCAGCACTATGTTTCAAAAGTGGTAATGTTTGTGTTCTTAAAGGTGGAAAAGAAGCACTCAACAGTAATCTAGCTATAGCCACTCTTTTACAAGATGTTCTAAGTAAAAACTCCCTTCCTAAAGAAATAATTTCACTTATTCCAGATAATAGCAGAGAAGGAGTAGCAAAACTGATCAAGATGGATCAATATGTTGATCTTATCATTCCAAGAGGCGGTGAAGCTCTTATAAAATTCATCTCTCAAAACTCAACCGTGCCTGTGGTAAAACACGACAAAGGGCTTTGCCATATCTTTATAGACGAGAGTGCCGATATAAAAAATTCTATAGATATATCTATCAATGCAAAATGCCAAAGAACAGGGGTTTGCAACACTATGGAAACCCTCCTTATACATAAAAATATAGCCGAGCAAATTTTACCAAAATTAAAAGATGAGTATTTTAAGCAAGAAACCAAACTTCTAGGCTGCTTCAAAACTAGAGCTATCATAGATATCCAAGAAGCAAGTGAAGAGGATTTTTTCACTGAATATTTAGACAATATCCTCTCTATAAAAGTTGTGGATAATTTAGATGAGGCAATTTGGCATATAAATAGATATGGTTCACATCACTCAGACTCTATTTTAAGTGAAAATTATTCAAATAGTGAAAAATTTCTAAATGAAGTTGACTCTGCTTGTGTATATGTAAATTCGAGTACAAGATTTACAGATGGTGCAGAGTTTGGTTTTGGAGCAGAGGTTGGCATAAGCACGAACAAGCTTCATGCAAGAGGACCAATGGGCATAAATGATCTTACAACATATAAATTTAAAATTTATGGCAATGGTAATGTACGAAAGTGAATATTCTCAATATTAGAAATCTGACATTTTCTTATGATGGAGTAAAAAATATTTATGAAGATTTCTCTTTGGAGATAAAAAGGGGAGAAATAGTATGTATAGTAGGTCCTAGTGGTTCGGGCAAAAGCACTCTTTTTGAACTAATAACCAAAAATTTAAGACCTAAGAGTGGGACTATAGACACGGGTAGAGTCTCGCAAATTTTTCAAGACCCTTACAACTCTTTCCATCCTACATTTTCTATAATAGATCAAATTAAAGATATAACTCCATTAGAAAATATAGACAACTTGTGCCGAGAATTAAATTTAGATATAAAACTTCTTAAAAAAAAACCACACTTGTTAAGTGGCGGTCAACTCCAAAGATGTTCAATCCTCAGAGCAATTTTAATGAAACCAGATCTCATACTTGCTGATGAACCCACAAGTGCACTTGATAATATAACTCAGCTAGAGGTGATGAAACTACTGTTAAAGTTTTTAGATAAAACCGGTATCTTGCTAATCACACATGATGAGTCTTTAGCAAAATGGTGTGGCGATAAAACTATATCTCTATAATTTTGTATTTTTTTCAAACCAAATATACCTCTTTATATTTGGTGGTATTACTTTTTTGTCTTTAAAGTATTCATACTGATTTTGGTGAAATCTATACCAATGTCTGTCTCTAGAATCAAAATATATAGTCTCTCCATCCATATCAACTCTTGATGTAACTGTTTTTATCATATAAGAGTTCTTATTGTGATAGTAGAAAAAGTTCTCTATCCTAGAGATGTCTTTTTTTATCTCATCAGGATATTGGTTGTGACTTTTTTTATAATTATCTACATATTCTATCAAAGGTGTCATCTTACTCACAACATCTTTCATTATCTTTTTCTGGACTGAAAGTTCAATAAGTGATATTAGTAAGACAGGCAGAACGATAGTTAATGTCCACTGAAAAAGGTAGAAAACGATACCTTTTTTTAGGAAATTTGTAAAAAAACGCAATAAGCTAAAACCAAAATTTACACAAATTGCAAACAAAACCAATAGATAAATATATGCCGATGATTGAGAAAAAGAGAAAATATCAAGATATATGTTAGCTACAATTATCGTAGCTAACACCAATGAAGTTATAAATATATAAGAGAGAATTATTATGTTTTTAGGTAAATTTTTACTCATAATATCTTAGCTATCTTGTATATTTTTCATTCTGTCTCTTGCCTCTTTTAGAGACTGTGCTATTAAAAATGCGAGCTCAAGCGCTTGATTTGCATTTAGTCTAGGATCACAATGAGTATTGTACCTCTCTACTAAACCCTCTTCTGTTACCTCTTTTGTACCACCTATACATTCAGTCACATCTTGACCTGTCATCTCAAGGTGAACACCTCCTGGGAAAGTCCCCTCCTGCTCGTGTACTTTAAAAAATCCCTTAACTTCTCTTAAGATTTCATCAAATGCTCTTGTTTTATAGCTATTAGAAGCTTTTACTGTATTGCCGTGCATTGGATCTATACTCCAAATTACATTTTTTCCAGCATTTTTGACTGCTCTTAAAAGCTTTGGAAACTCTTTTTCAATTTTATCCGCACCCATTCTGACTATTATATTTATTTTTCCAGCTTCATTTTGCGGATTTAACTTCTCTATCAATTCAAGCAACTCCCCTTCTTTCATACTAGGCCCTGCCTTGACACCGATAGGATTTATAACCCCTCTTAGAAACTCTACATGTGCTTCATCAACACCTCTTGTTCGATCACCAATCCAAAGCATATGGGCTGAACAATCAAGAATATCACCATCTATACTGTCTTCTCTTGTAAGAGCCTCTTCATAGTTAAGCAAAAGTGCTTCATGCGAAGTATATAATACAGTCTCATTTATCATGGGGGTATTTTGGGAAGTGATACCACATGCTTCCATAAATTCCAAGGTTTCTGTTATTTTATTTGCTAACTCCTGATATTTTTCACCAAGATCATTTGCCTTAACATACCCCAAGTTCCATCTGTGTACTTTATGAAGATCAGCCAATCCTCCTCTGGCAAATGCACGAAGAAGATTCATAGTAGCCGAAGATTGATTGTAAGCTTTTATCATTCTGCTTGGATCAGGAAGCCTGGAATTTTCATTAAATTCATTATCGTTTACAATATCTCCTCGATAGCTTGGCAGTTTTTCTCCATCTTTTTCTTCAAAATCACTTGATCTTGGCTTTGCAAACTGTCCCGCCAATCGCCCTACTTTGACAACAGGACATCCACCTGCAAAAGTCAAAACTACTGCCATTTGCATCATAACTTTAAACATATCTCTTATATTATCTGCATTAAACTCTGCAAAACTCTCAGCGCAATCCCCGCCTTGAAGTAAAAATGCTTTTCCATTGCAAACATCTGCTAACTCTTTTTTGAGTTTTCTTACCTCACCGGCAAATACAAGTGGTGGAAATTGACTTATCTGCTCCTCTACCTTTTTTAACTCATCCAAACTAGGATAAGCTGGCTGTTGTTTTATTTTAAAATCTCTCCACGAAAATTTGTTCCAATTATTCATCTAATCTATACCTTATTATAAAATTTTGCAATTATACTATTTCTTTTCTTTAAATTTAAGAAAATAGTTGTAAAATGTTTGACTTTAAT
>JALUMZ010000062.1 GCA_027055635.1 Campylobacteraceae bacterium | reverse complement strand
CACATAGGTAAAAATATACCTAGAGCCAAAAGTAGAACAAAGCCTGCGATGGCTGCTATAAGCAGAGGTTCTATCATAGTGGATACATTGTCAACTAGATAACTATACTTTTTTCTAAATATATCAGATATTTTATCAAGCATGCTACTCATGGCCCCGCTACTCTCGCCTGCACTTATCATCTGTATAACCATGCTTTCAAATTGACCTGTATCTTCAAAACCATTCGTTAAGCTCTTTCCTTCTTCAATTGCACTAATTATGTTACTTAACCTATCTTTTAAGTATCTGTTTTCTACTATACCTATGGCTGTTTTTAGTGAATCTATAATAGGCAATCCAGATGAACTCAGCCTATCAAAAACATATATAAATCTTCCTATCATAGATAGATATATCACCTTTCCCACTATATAAACTTTTAACATGTATTTATCCAAAAAAAATCTAAATTTTGAATTTTTCTTATAAATTGTTGAGATAGCAATACTTAATAAAAATGCGCCCGCTAGTATATATACTCCATACTCCCTTATAGCATTTTCTATCCACAGTAAAACTAGTGTAGGAAAAGGAAGTTTGGCATTATACTCTGCAAACATTGATTGAAATTGAGGCACAACAAGCGTGATAACAAAAGAGAAGGCTATAACCATAGCAACCATAACTATGACGGGATATCTTGTAGCTTTTTTGAGCTTCATTCTATTATCTAAAACCTCTTGTAGTATATCAGCCAATTTTTCTATAGATTCATCTAGCGTTCCTGTCTTTTCCCCTAAATCAAAAAGTGCTATTGAAATGGCTCCCACTTCACTTTGAAACATTTCAAAAGCTTTTGAAAGGCTTATTCCAGATTCCACTTCTGTTAAAACTGTGGTAAATATCTCTCGCAATCTTTTGTGACTTATGGATTTTATCACATCTTCAAGGCATACAGTGATAGGAAGTCCAGCATTTAACATAGTTGATATCTGTCTCAAAGAAGATATATATGGCTCAAGTGGTATCTTTTTTGATCTTGTCTTTTCTTTTATCTTTGCTTTTATAGAGTCTAATTTCACTGAAAAAGGCTCTGGTATCTCTTGGATTTTTACAAATATTCCCATAGATTTTGCTTTAAAATCTTTTATGGCATCAAATCTATTTAGAGAGGGGAGTGTTATCTTATCTCTTTTGCCTTTTACAATATACTCTATCTCAAAATATTTCATCTCTATTTTGCAACTCTTAGCACTTCTTCCAAACTTGTTATACCGCCTAGTGCCTTTTTAACACCATCGACAATCATCGGTTCAAATCCGTCTATCTCTTCAGCTTTTCTTGCTATTTCGTATTTGTTCATATTGATAGATATCAAATGAGATATAGTTTCACTAATTTTTAAAATCTCACTTATCATAATTCTGCCTTTATATCCACTAAAACCACATCTGATACAACCATCCCCCATATAAAATTTATACTCTTTAGGTAGGTATTTTTCTACCTTTTCCACCATATTTTTTGGTGGTTTATGCTCTTTCTTACAATGCGGACAGATACGACGCACAAGTCTTTGAGCCATGACCCCTACGAGTGAATCTGATATAAGATAGGGTTCTAAATCCATCTGTATCATTCTGGTTATCGCACTTGGTGCATCATTTGTGTGAAGAGTTGTAAAAACCAAGTGACCTGTAAGTGAAGCCTGAACTGCGATATTTAGAGTTTCCCCATCTCTAACTTCACCAACCATTATGATATCTGGGTCCTGCCTCAAGATAGAGCGCAAAGCTTCTGCAAAACCATAATTAATCTTATCATTTATCTGAATTTGCTGGGCTAAGGGAAGTTGATACTCTATAGGGTCCTCTACTGTTATCATCTTATTTTCTATACTTTTAATCTCGTTTAATGCAGCATACAGAGTCGTAGTCTTTCCGCTTCCTGTTGGACCTGTTACAAAAATGATACCGAAAGGAGATTTTAAAATCTCTTCAAATGTCTTTATACTGCCCTCTTCCATACCTAAATCACGAAGTTTTAATAAAATCTTCTGCTGATCAAGTATCCTCATCACTATGGATTCACCAAACATAGTCGGAGCAGTCGAAAGCCTAAAATCATAAACACTATTTTCAATTGCCATAGAAAATCTACCGTCTTGAGATTTTCTCTTTTCACTGATATCTAAATTTCCTAGTATCTTAATTCTTGAGGAAAGGGCATTGTATATATCCACATCAAAAACAAAATTTTCTCTCAATATTCCATCTATCCTGCTTCTAACAGAAACATTAAAAGCAGATGGCTCTATATGTATATCACTAGCATTATTTCTAACAGCACTCTTGATTATCTGTTCTATCAACTGCATAACAGAGCTTTGTTCGCTATCGGCTTTATATGTATTTGTTGCTATCTCTCTTTTGATATTGTCAACTATCAGTTTAGTTGTAGAGATTATTTCAAACCTCTCAAAGATGTGGGCAACATCATTTTTTAACGATATATATAGTTTAATAGGTTTTGTAGCTATACTTCTCTCTAAAAGTTCGATAGATTCATAATCAAGTGGGTCAACTACTGCTACATATATGGATTCATCGTCTTCCTTAAAAGGTACAGCTTGTGAGCTTTTTAGTAGATTTATAGGGTATCTAATCATCAAGTTAAAATCAACCTCTACGCCATAAAGATCTATAAACTCTAAATCAAGTTGTTCTGCTAGTATTTCTGCAAATGATCTCTCACTAAGATAACCGTCATCTAGAAAATATTGACCAAGTTTTTTAGAGAAATTATCATCTTTTTGTTCTTTGAGAGTCAACATCAACTGTTCATGAGTTATAAATCCCTTCTCTACAAGTATATCACCGATTCTTATATTTTTTCTTATCATTTTGCTGTCCCCTCTGCCCATAAATGGCATTTTAAAACTTTATGCCCTTTTAGAGAAAAATTTATGGGCAGATTCCTCGCGACTAAAGCTGAGAAAACGGTATCTACTATCCTTATGCTCATATTATCTAAACCAGTGTCTTTTAAAAATTACATCGCCTCTATACTCATCTATATAGACTTTTTTAACCAAATCATTTGAATTCCAGAGTATATAACGGTACTCTCCGTCTTGAATCTCTATCTTATTGTTAGATTTATCTAGTAACTTGTAACTTTTTTGAGAAAGTTTATCAAAGACTCTCGAAAGAATATGGTCAGTTTTTGGCATCAGAAGATTTGACAGATCAATTCCGTCCATCATAAACTGGTAGATTAGCTTTTTTTCCAATATCAATGTTGCAAAATATGAGGCATTTTCTCTATCTGCTTCTGTTTTTTTTAGTTTTTTTACTATGTCATATAAGATATATATATTATCCTCTTGGGTACAGGCATATCCAACAAGAGATAAAAATGAACTAGGTTTTCCCTTTAGTATCTTCTTCCCATCAAAACAGACTTTTTTGTAGTTACCTTTTTTATAATTCTCAAATAACTTATCATACCCGGATGCACCTAAAAAACTCAATAAAAGCAATAAACTCATAAACAGCTTCACTTTTTAGCTCCTTCATAATTTTTTAATAAATCCAAAGCATCTTTTGAATAAAAATAGTTCAAGTATGTTCGCAAAGACTCTATCGCCTCTCTTTTCTTGCCTAGCTTATACTTTGCCTTAGCATATAATATCCAAGGCTCCGCTTTGCTTGAATTTAATTTACTGGCTTTTTTTGCCCAATAGATACATTTTATATACTTTTTTTCACTAAAGCTGTTTTTTGCAGACATCAATGCTTCATCATAGATATTAACAGGCTTTTTGTTTCTTTTTTTTACCTGTTTTACTTCTATTTTAAAAT
>JALUMZ010000061.1 GCA_027055635.1 Campylobacteraceae bacterium | reverse complement strand
ATATTTGCCTATGTTTAAAGAGGAAAGCATTATCGCTTTCCTCTTTAATTTTTTAATTCATATCCGGTTTTTGTGTTTTACTTGTGCTTGCAGGAAGTTGTGGATATGTGATATTTGGTTTTTTTCCTGTTAATGCTTTTAGGAAAGTTGCTATTTTGCCGGCTTCTTCATCATTTATCTTTAGACCTAGCTGAATTGAGCCCATATCTTTTACTGCTTCTTTTAGGCTCCAAACCATACCATTGTGAAAATACGGAGCTGTCTCTTCTATATTTCTTAGGGTCGGAGTTTTTACCATACCATTTTTATTACCTTTGAAATCACCTACATTTTCAAATTTATATTTATTTGCCACTTCAAAAGGTTGCATTGTACCACCTACCCCTATATTGTTATGACAAGATGCACAGCCTTTATCTATAAATAGATTTAATCCCTCTTTTTCAGTTTTTGTCAAAGCATTTGGATGGCCATTTAAGAAATCATCATATCTTGATGGGGTGATAAGTGTTCTCTCAAAAACTCCGATTGTATCAGCTATGAGTTTAAAAGTTATCTTTACATTTTCTCCATATGCTTTTTTGAATTCATTAACATATTTTGGTATTGATTTGACCTTATTGGCTACTGATTTTGCAGGTGAAGCCATCTCGGGTGCTGCTTGCATAGGACCTTGGGCTTGGTCTTCAAGATGAGCAGCTCTTCCATCCCAGAATTGAGCAGAGTTTAAAACAGAGTTATATACTGTCGGTGAATTTAAATGATGAGGGTTTGCTGTCCACTTGTGCCCAATAGCAGCACTAATACCATCAACCCCACCTAAACCAAGATTGTGGCAGGTATTGCACGAAATAATCCCACTTTTAGATAGTCTTGGATCAAAGTATAGCTTTTTACCAAGTTCAATTTTTGCATCAGTCATAGGATTAGCAGGGTCATCAACTAACTTTAATAACTTTAATTTACTTTGGGGGATAGGTTTTAATCCCGCATTTTTAGCTTTCATCATAAGGTTTTCCCCAGCAAAACCAACACTTGCAACCAATAAACCGCTTAAAACTATATTTAGTTTTTTCATAATTTCTCCTTAAAAAATTTAGAATTTTAAATTATATAATGTTTTATCTTAATTAATATTTAATATCATATAGAATTAAATATTGATTTATTATTTAAGTATTTTTTTGTTACAATATAAGAAACTTATTAACTTATGCTGCTAAAATATGTGTTTAATGCGTAAGGTCAGTTATTAAGAAATAGAAGGCAAATATGATAGATTTTAAAACAATACTTCAAAAAAGGAATCTAAAAGCTACTCATCAAAGATTGGCTATCTTGGAAACTATGAATACCCTAAAACATGTAAGTATAGAAAATCTTTATGATCTGCTCTTAGCTAAATATCCTACACTCTCAAAAGCAACTATATATAGAAATGTCAAAGAGTTGATAACCATAGGTATAATTACTGAGATAAAAATTCCAGATATGCCGACAAACTACGAAATTACCAAAATGCCGCATATTCATCTAGTCTGTAAAATTTGCAATAAAATTGAAGATAAAATTGTAGATACAAAATGTCTTATAGATGAAGCCACCAAAGATATAGGCTTTGTGACAGAAAAGAGTAGCATATCTTTGGTTGGAGTATGCTCTAAATGCTCAAGACTACAAGCTTGAAGTGAAAAACAAGATAATGCCTGTGTTTCTGTATAAAAATTGTAAGTATTGATGGCATTATGGAGTTTAAGGGCTTTACAAAAGAGGGTATAGATTTTCTAAAGGAGCTAAAAGACAACAACTCTAAAGAGTGGTTTCTCAACCATAGATATGTTTGGGAGAGATCAATTCTTGAGCCAAATAGAGAATTTGTAAAAGATATGGGAGAGACTCTTCAGATATTAGTACCCACTATAAATGCCTTGCCAAAAGTTGGAGGATCGCTCTTTAGGATATATCGAGATACTAGATTTAGTAAAGATAAAACTCCTATGAAAAGCAAGATTGGATTGCTTTTTTGGCAAGGTACTTCTCACAGGATGCAAAGTAGTAGTTTTTATATGCACTATGACGAAAATGAGTATTTTGTAGCAGCAGGCATAAGAAATTTTAAACCCCCTTTATTAAAGGTCTATAGAGAGTATATCAAAGATGAAAAAAATAGAGAGACTCTACATGTAGAGCTAGAAAAATTAAAAGATTTGGGCTATTTGCTACCAGAGCCTAGATATAAAAGAGTCCCAAAAGATTTTGATGAAAATGACAAATACTCTTATCTATCACTATTTGGGGCCATGTATGCGTATAAAATTTTTAATATTGATGATATATTTTTTACTCAAAAGTTATTAGATAGGCTATTTCAGATATATAATGATATGTTAGAATTACAAAATTGGGTATATGAGATGCAAGAGAGCTCGAATACAAAAAATTTGCCAAGTGTTACTTTTTGAAATACATTAGAAATTCTTTGTAAAATTATTTATATGGGATTATATGCTTTTAAATAAGATACAAGTTTAAAATCACTACCACAATAGTGCTATATTAGAGTTTTTAAGATTTTGTTAATACATTTCATCTGTGCTTCTCTTGCAATACTTTAGTCTGTTATTATGTATAAATAATGTATATAATGTAATTTTAAGTTTCAATCTTCTCTTAATACATCTTTGTTTCACAGTCTATTTTCACAATATTTTTTATAATTTTTCTACATTTTTTTGTTGTATTTTCTAAGTTGTTATGATATTATAACCATATAAAAGCCAAATATGCCTCTGTTTGGGGCAATGGTTATGTTCTTAAGCATATGAGGAGGCTAGCGTGTCTTTGGAACTCAGAGATGTATCTATGCGTGTCAATGGGCAAATGCATATATATAAAACAAATTTAACATTGGAAAAGGGAACGATGAATGTATTGCTAGGCAGAACATTGTCTGGCAAAACTACGCTTATGAGGATTATGGCTGGTTTGGATGTGCCTACAGCAGGTCAAATAATATGGAATGGCAAAGATGTTACAAGGATGAAAGTTCAGGATCGACACATTGCTATGGTTTACCAGCAGTTTATAAACTATCCCGCTATGAGTGTTTATGATAATATAGCATCCCCTTTGAGACTGATGAAAAAAAGCAAAGATGAAATAGATTTTGCTGTTAGAAAAACTGCTACTTTACTACATCTTACAAATGAATTAAATAAAAAACCGCTGGAGCTTTCAGGAGGACAGCAGCAAAGGTGTGCACTTGCTAGAGCTTTGGTTAAAGGATCCGGTTTGGTTTTGCTTGATGAGCCTTTGGCAAATCTCGATTATAAATTAAGAGAAGAACTCAGAGAGGAGATTCCAAAAATATTTGAAGAATCAGGTGCGATCTTTGTATATGCCACAACTGAACCAGAAGAAGCGCTTTTGCTAGGAGGCAATGTGGCAACCCTTTGGGAGGGAAAGATAACACAATTTGGAAAAAGTTCCTATGTTTACCATTTTCCAAATAGTGCAACTACCGCTAGAGTATTTTCAAACCCGTCTATGAATTTTTTTAATATAAAAAAAGATGGTGATTATATATATTTTGGAAAAGATGAAAAAGAGTTAGCAAGTAACTCTTTGAGCAAACTTCCTGATGGCATATATCTAGCCGGCTTTAGACCAAATTATTTGGAGATTAAGAAGTATTCTAAAACTGCAATAAAGATACCAGTTCACTTAAATGTTACAGAGATAACCGGTTCACAAACATATCTTCATATAACACATGATGATAATTATTGGATTGGATTGATAGAGGGTGTTCATCAGTTGGATTTTAACTCCGAAATAGATGTCTATCTTGACACTAGATATATATTTATTTTTTCAAAAGACGGTGTTTTGGTAGAACCAGCATTTTCTTCTATAGATAACTACAAGGAGAAGTAAAATGGCAAAGATAACATTTAAAGATTTAGCACACTCTTATTTGCCTCATCCAAAGTCATTGGCTGATTACGCTTTACAAAAAATAAATCTTGAATTTGAAGATGGTGCAGCTTATGCTTTGCTTGGTCCCTCAGGCTGTGGAAAATCAACTCTTCTAAATATAATTTCAGGGATTTTAATACCATCAGAGGGGAAAATCTTTTTTGATGATAAAGATGTTACTTATGCTGATACGGTTAAGAGAAATATAGCGCAGGTTTTTCAATTTCCTGTGGTGTATGACACTATGAGTGTGAGAAAAAATCTTGCCTTTCCTCTTCGTAATCGCGGAGAAGACCCTGCTTATATAAAACAAAGAGTTGAAACTATAGCAAAATCAATAGGCATGGAAGATATATTAGATACTAAGGCAAGTGGTCTAAGTGCCGATGCAAAGCAAAAGATAAGTTTAGGTAGAGGTATGGTGAGAGAAGATGTAAATGCAATTTTGTTAGATGAGCCACTTACCGTTATAGATCCTCATGTCAAATGGGAGCTTAGAACTCAACTCAAAGCTCTGCATGAAGAGTTTTCTCATACTATGATTTTTGTAACACATGATCAGACAGAAGCTTTAACTTTTGCAGATAAAGTTGTTGTTATGAATGATGGAGTTGTAGTTCAAGTAGGCACTCCAAAAGAGCTATTTGAGAAGCCGGCACATACATTTGTAGGGTATTTTATAGGCTCTCCGGGCATGAATATATTTGAGGCAGATGTTATTAGTGATGTAGTAACACTTGGCGATATTAAGTTAAAATTGAACAGAAAATATAGAAAACTTACAGGGCACATAGAGCTTGGTATAAGACCAGAGTTTATAAAGCTTAGTGATAAGAGTGGTGATATGGAGATAGATATAAACCGAGTCGAGGATATAGGATATCACAAAATTGTAAGGGCTAAGCATAAAGATATGCATATAGATATAATTGTTCCCGAAGATATAAAGGTAACGCAAGATATGAAATATATATCATTTGATTTGGATCATATTTTTATATATGAAGATGGATGGCTAGTTGAAGCAAAGGAGGGGAAAAGTGAATAAAACTGTAAATCAAAAGGCATGGTTTTTGGTGTTGCCGGTTTTTCTGCTGGTTGCCTTTTCTGCTGTTATACCATTGATGACAGTGATAAACTACTCCGTTCAAGATACTTTTGGAAACAATGTATTTTCATGGGTAGGGCTTGATTGGTTTGAAGAGATTATACACTCTCAAAGGATGCATGAGTCTTTAGGAAGACAGGCAATGCTTACGACCATAATTTTGCTCATTGAGGTTCCATTTGGAATTTTTATAGCCCTAAATATGCCAAAGAAAGGTTTTTGGGCATCATTTTGTTTAGTAGTTATCGCTTTGCCTTTGCTTATACCATGGAATGTTGTGGGTACTATTTGGCAAATATTTGGAAGAAAAGACATAGGACTTTTGGGGCACACACTAGCTAGCATGGGTATAGAATACAATTATGCACAAGATGTACTCTCAGCTTGGATTACCATCATAGTTATGGATGTATGGCATTGGACTTCACTCATAGTTTTGCTTTGTTACGCAGGACTTCAATCTATACCTGATGCATACTATCAGGCTGCTAAAATTGATCAGGCATCTAGATGGAGTGTTTTTAGATATATAGAATTACCTAAAATGAGTGGTGTTTTACTCATAGCAATATTGTTGAGGTTTATGGATAGTTTTATGATCTATTCAGAGCCTTTTGTCCTTACAGGTGGTGGCCCGGGAAACTCTACAACATTTTTATCTATAGATTTGGTAAATATGGCTTTGGGACAGTTTGACTTAGGCCCTGCTTCGGCTTACTCGCTGATGTATTTTCTAGTAGTTCTTCTTGTCTCCTGGGTATTTTTTACCGTTATGACGAGTATAGATAAGAAAGGAGCCGTATAATGAACAAAAAATCATATAAATCACCTATTATTATGTTTGTCTATATAGTATTTTTGATGTTGCCAATATACTGGCTTTTAAATATGAGTTTTAAAACAAATGTAGAGATTTTAGGAACTTTTTCTATGTTTCCAAATAAGTTTACACTTCATAATTATGTTACTATATTTACAGATCCAGGTTGGTATATGGGGTATATAAACTCTATGTCTTATGTTGTGATAAATGTGATAATATCCCTTGCAGTTGCACTTCCTGCAGCTTATGCTTTTAGTCGTTATACTTTTATGGGAGACAAACATCTGTTTTTTTGGCTCTTGACAAACAGGATGGCGCCGCCTGCTGTTTTTGCTTTGCCTTTTTTTCAGTTATATTCCAGCATAGGGCTTTTTGACACATACTGGGCGGTAGCTCTTGCTCATACACTCTTTAATGTTCCTTTATCTGTTTGGATACTTGAGGGATTCATGAGAGGTGTTCCAAAAGAGATAGATGAAACTGCCTATATAGATGGATACAGTTTCTTTAAATTTTTCAGAAAAATTTTTATGCCGTTAATCGCTTCTGGTATCGGAGTAACCGCATTTTTTTGTTTTATGTTTTCTTGGGTTGAATTACTTTTAAGCAGAACTCTAACTTCAGTAAATGCAAAATCAATCGGTGCTACGATGACAAGAACGGTCTCTGCTACAGGAATAGATTGGGGAGTCTTGGCAGCAGCAGGAATCTTGACCATAGTGCCGGGAATTTTAGTTATCTATTTTGTGAGAAATCATATTGCTAAGGGCTTTGCCCTAGGTAGAGTTTAGGAGGTATGATATGAATTTATCTTGGATGGCTTGGACAAAAGAGACAGCAACATTTTTTATATCCATATTTATCATACTGGTTATTATGACAATTTGGGCCATAAAAAGGCCAGAGACACCAAGAGTTGGTATCTTGAGAATTGAAACAACGAGAGGGGATCGACTCTTTCTCAGCCTTTTGGGTTCAGCATTTATCTGTATCGCTTGGTTGGGATTTTTTGGAGCCCCAATTTATGGTGGATTGGTAGTCTGTTTTTTTTATGCCTTAGCAGTATTTCGCTGGGTGTAAGATTTAATTCTATTTTATATTATTGGACACAAACAAAAGGAGGTCTATGATGAATTTTAAAGCCAAAACAGGCATGCTTGCTATTGCAATGCTGGTGGGTATGAGTTCCGCAGCTTTTGGAGCAACGGACATGATTGGGAAGTGGATTGGAGAGTTCCAGCCGTCTTCTTTAACCAAGGCTCAGCAAAGAAAAGAACTAGAGTGGTTTCAAAATGCTGCAAAGCCTTATAAAGGTATGACTATAAGAGTTGTTTCTGAAACTCTTACAACACATATCTATGAGAGTAAAGTGCTCACAAAAGCATTTTATGATATTACGGGAATCAAAGTCATACATGACTATATAGGTGAGGGAGATGTTATAGAAAAACTTCAAACTCAGATG
The DNA here is from genome assembly GCA_027055635.1 of Campylobacteraceae bacterium. GTDB lineage: Bacteria > Campylobacterota > Campylobacteria > Campylobacterales > Sulfurospirillaceae > JAADIZ01. The sequence continues at coordinate 6,572 of JALUMZ010000061.1, read as the reverse complement.
CAAACAGGAAGAAATATATATGATGCATATGTAAATGACTCTGACCTTATAGGTACACATTGGAGATATAAAGAGGTAAGAAATCTTACAGATTGGATGAAAGGCGATGGTAAAAAAGTCACAAATCCAAATCTTGATATCAAGGACTTTGTTGGTATTTCATTTACCACAGGACCTGACGGTAAAGTGTATCAGTTGCCTGATCAACAGTTCGCAAATCTGTACTGGTTTAGGTACGATTGGTTTAACGATCCAAAAATTAAGGCAGAATTTAAAAAAGAGTATGGTTATGAATTAGGTGTTCCTGTTAACTGGTCAGCATATGAAGATATCGCTAAATTTTTTACCGGAAAAGTAATTGATGGTAAAAAAGTATATGGAAATATGGATTATGGAAAAAAAGATCCTTCTCTTGGATGGAGATTTACAGATGCGTGGATGTCAATGGCTGGTATGGGAGATCCGGGTGAGCCAAATGGTTTACCGGTTGATGAGTGGGGAATTAGAGTAAATAAAAAATTCCAACCAGTTGGTTCATGTATGGCAAGAGGTGGTGCTACAAACTCTCCGGCAGCTGTATATGCAGTCAAAAAATATATAGAGTGGTTGAAAAAATACTCTCCACCAAGTGCTGCCGGTATGGTATTTTCAGAAGCTGGTCCAGTTCCTGCCCAAGGTCAAATCGCACAGCAAATGTTTTGGTACACAGCTTTTACAGCTGATATGGTCAAAAAAGGACTGCCTGTTGTAAATGCAGATGGAACTCCAAAATGGAGAATGGCTCCATCACCTCATGGCGCGTATTGGAAAAAAGGCATGAAAGTCGGATATCAAGATTGCGGATCTTGGACAATATTAAAATCAACTCCAGTCAAAAGAGCACAGGCAGCTTGGTTATATGCCCAGTTTGTAACTTCAAAAACAGTGGATGTCAAGAAATCTCAGGTAGGATTGACTTTCATAAGAAAATCAACAATTTTTGATAAATCTTTTACAAAAAGAGCTCCAAAATTGGGTGGTTTGATAGAGTTTTATCGCTCTCCTGCAAGAGTTGCATGGACACCAACAGGTGTAAATGTTCCTGATTATCCAAAACTAGCTCCACTATGGTGGCAAAATATAGGAGATGCATCAAGTGGTGCCAAAACTCCGCAACAAGCTTTGGATTCATTGTGTAAAGCTCAAGAAAAAGTTATGAAGAGGATACAAAGATCAGGTGTTCAAGGTGATATTGGCCCAAGAATTGGCAAAGCCAAGGGTGCGGCATACTGGTTGGCACAACCAGGTGCTCCTAAGCCAAAACTTGCTAATGAAAAACCAAAACCAGTAACAATTCCTTATGACGAATTGATAAAGTCTTGGTCTAAATAGACCATAATTTAAAGCATATGAGAATGAAATTTTCATTCTCATATGCAAAAAAATAGGGTGCAAAAGATGAGATATATTTTAGCGATAGATCAGGGCACCACTTCAAGTCGTGCTATATTATTTGATAAAAACATAGAAGTTAGTACAGTATCACAAAAAGAGTTTCCACAATACTTTCCATATTCAGGCTGGGTTGAACATAATCCTGTTGACATATATGATACGGTAATCTCTACATGTAGAGATGTGATTAGAAAATCTAAAATTAATCCTGAAGATATCGTATCAATTGGGATAACCAATCAAAGAGAGACAACAATTGTCTGGGATAGATTGACAGGAGAGCCGGTTTATAATGCTATAGTTTGGCAAGATAGAAGAACAGCCAAAGAGTGTGATGCTTTTAAAAAACAAGGATATGAAAACTTAATCAGAGAAAAAACAGGACTCCTTCTTGATCCGTATTTTTCAGGTATGAAACTTAGATGGATATTGGATAATGTTGAAGGAGCTAGAGAAAAAGCTGATAATGGACAACTGCTTTTTGGAACGGTAGATTCATATTTGATTTGGAAATTAACGGGTGGCATGAAGCATTTTACTGATGCAACCAATGCAGCTAGAACGATGCTTTATAATATCAAAACAGGAAAATGGGATGAAGAAATTTGCTCTTTGTTAAATATCCCAATGACAATGTTACCACAAGTAAAAAATTGTGCCGATGACTTTGGTCATACAAAAAAAGATATATTTGGGCAAGAATTACCGATTTGTGGCGTGGCCGGAGACCAACAGTCTGCGACAATAGGGCAGGCTTGTTTTGAACCGGGCATGATAAAATCTACATATGGAACAGGTTGTTTTGCACTTTTAAATATCGGCTCAAATATGGTTTTATCAAATAATAAACTGCTCACAACAGTAGCTTATAAGTTAAATGGAGAAATAACATATGCACTAGAAGGTTCGATTTTTATCGCGGGTGCTGTAGTACAATGGCTCAGAGATGGACTGGGCATCATCGAAAAAGCAAGTCAAACACAAGATTTGGCTATTCATGCAGATAAGGAGCAACAACTATACATAGTGCCGGCATTTACAGGTATGGGGGCACCTTATTGGGATGCAAAGTGTAGAGGAGCAATTTTTGGACTGACTAGAAATTCCGGACCAAAAGAGTTTTCAAAGGCTGCTTTGCAAAGTGTAGGTTTTCAGACAAAGGATTTATTGGAAGCCATGTATGCTGATCTATCAACCAATAGCGACTTAGCGGAAAAACAGGCTATACTGAGAGTTGACGGTGGAATGTCTGCATCTGATTGGACCATACAGTTTCTATCCGATATATTGAATGCCAAAGTGGATAGACCAAAGATTTTGGAAACAACAGCTCTTGGAGCAGCTTGGTTGGCAGGGATGTATAAAGGTTTTTACCCGTCAAAAGAAAATTTTGCAAAAAACTGGATACTTGAAAAAAGATTTGAGCCAAGTATGGACAGTGTTATAAGAGAAAAACTATATGATGGTTGGAAGGATGCAGTAAGCAGAACCCTTTCAAAAAGGGTGTAAATGATAAGTTTCTTCAAGTTTGATTTTTTAATAACTCCTTATGTGATAGGTTTTATATACTTTTTTGGGGCAGTTATAATACCGTTTGTGGTACTATTCTTCGCTAAAAAATATAATATTAAATTAGACAGCCCAAAACTAAAATTTTATATGCTAGTAGCATTTTTAATATGTGAGTTATGCTGGAGAATTTTTTGTGAATTTTTTATGGTCTATTTCAAACTACTAGATGTAGTAAATTAATAGCCAAGCAGTACATTATCGCCCAAATAAAATGGACAATAAGTGAAGATAATACAGAGCTTCAACTCGTGCAATAGTGCGAGGAATTTTTGCGGAATTCACTTCTGTAAACAGGGGACAATAAAATAGTAATTTCTCGGCTTTAGCCGTAGCTTCAGTAGCGAGGAATCTGCCCATAAATTTTTATTTAAAGGGCACAAAATTGTAAAATATCATTTATGGGCAAAGAGGACAATAAAATGAAAGACATGGGTGAACCGCGTATTAAGATAGTAGCTATGCCAAAAGATACGAATCCTTCCGGAAATATCTTTGGTGGCTGGATAATGTCAAATATAGATATAGCCGGAGCCTTGGCCACTATGGATTTACCTATACAAAATGTAGTGACTGTTAAAGTAAACTCTTTAGAGTTTCGTGAACCTATATATGTTGGAGATGTGGTTAGTTTTTATGCCAAAATTATAAGAGTCGGAGCTACCTCTATAAAAGTTTCTGTAGAAGTGAATGCCCAGAGACTATATGAGGGAACAAGGAGATGTGTACATGTAACAAGTGCAGATATCACCTATGTTTCAGTGGGTAATGATGGCAAAAAGAGAGCCATAGATTGTAGTATAAATTATTTAAATGCACTAGGAATAAAAAATAATGAATAATAAAAAATTTGATCTGATTATCATTGGTGGCGGTGCTACAGGGGCTGGAGCTGCGTTGGATGCAACTCTTAGGGGTTTTAGATGCCTGCTTGTAGAGAAAAATGATTTTGCTGAGGGTACAAGTAGTAGAAGCACAAAGCTTGTACACGGCGGTGTTAGATATCTCGAAGCTGCAGTTAAAAAACTAGATAAGAGTCAATTTGATTTAGTAAAAGAGGGTCTTAAAGAGAGATACAGACTCTTAAAAAATGCACCTTTTCTAGCACACTCTACCACCTTGGTTACACCACTTTATAAGTGGTATGAAATCCCTTATATATATGTTGGGCTTGTGCTGTATGATTTGATTTCAGGCAAGAGAAGACTTGGAAGAAGTCAGATTGTTGGAAAAAATGAAATTATGAAAATTTTTCCCTCTGTCAAAAAAGATGGTCTAAAAGGCGGTGTGAGGTATTTTGATGGTGCTTTCAATGATGCTAGAACAGCGATAGCACTACTTCAGAGCGCACAGGAAAAGGGTTGTGTTGTACGAAATTATAGTGAAGTTATAGATTTTGAATATAAAAATGAAAAGATTTCAGGTGTCAAAATAAAAGACAAGATAAATGGTGAAACATACAGCGTAGATACAGATTTTGTCATAAATGCAACAGGGGTATTTTGTGATACTATCAGGAGGTTGGATGACAAAAATGTACAAGATATAGTTGAGGCAAGTTCTGGTATCCACATAGTCCTAGATAAAAAATTTCTGCCAAACAGTGAAGGCTTAATGATTCCAAAAACTGAAGATGGAAGAGTTCTTTTTATGCTTCCATGGATGGATAAGTGTTTGGTGGGCACAACAGATGAAGAGTCTAAGGCACAAGATCATCCTAGAGTAGATGAAAAAGATATAGAGTATCTCTTGAGGCATATGCGAAAGTATTTTAGTATTGATATTAAAAAAAGTGATATACTCTCCTCTTGGTGCGGCTTAAGACCTTTGGTTGCTCTTAAGCATACTGATGATACAAAAGAACTTGTAAGAGAACACTATATAGAGAAATCAAAATCAAACTTAATAAGTATAGCAGGAGGAAAATGGACATCATACAGAAAGATGGCAGAAGATGTGGTAGATGTAATTTGCAAGCTTAGCAGCAGGAAGAATATACACACTTGTTGCACAAAACATTACAAATTGTTTGGAAATAGAGGAAATATAGAAATCTTTAAAGAAAAATTAGGTAATCTAGGGTTAGATTTTGAGGCAAGTGAACATTTGATCAGAACTTATGGGTCTCAAGCAGTAGTTGTTATGGATTTTATTAAAAAGTATGGAAGTGATAGAATTCATGAAGATTATCCAGTCTTGGTAGCTGAGATATACTATTGTATAGAGTATGAGTTCATAAAAGGTCCGCTTGACTTTTTAGTTCGCCGTATAGGCTTAGGACTTATAGATTTGAATACAGCAAGGGAGTCTTTGGACAAGGTTGTATCTATCTTACAAGAGTCATTTGGTTGGAGCGATGAAACATCTAATTCTAAATTAGAGGAGGCATCGAAACTCTTAAACGAGGGGATTTAAGACAATTATGTAGCCATTTTGTTATTTAATTGTTGTACAATTTCCACCTATGGGTTAAAAACTCAAAAATTTTACTAGGAGAAAGTATGAAAAGATTGGCTATATCATCTGTTGCAATAGCAACACTATTGGCGGGAAGTCTATATGCGGGTAATGGAACGCTTAGACTAATAACATGGAAAGGATATGCTCCGAAAGCACTTGTTAAAAAGTTTGAAAAAGAGACGGGCATAAAGGTAAAAGTAACCTACAGCAATAATGAAGAGATGATTGCAAAGCTTAGAGCTACAAGAGGTGGTGGATTTGATTTGGCACAGCCAAGTGTAGATAGAATCAGTTTTGTACAGAAAAAATTTCATATTTACCATGCGATTGATTATAGCAAAGTAAATACAGACCAAATTACAGCAGCTATGGTTAAAGCCTCTAAAAAAATCAGTGGAATCGATGGCAAAGTCTATTCTGTTCCGTTTATCTATGGAACTACAGGGATGATTGTGAATAAAAAATTAGCTCCAGGAGCCAATGACTGGTCTGATCTTTGGAATCCAAAATATGCAGGTAAGATTTCATATAGATTAAAAAGACCTATCCTTATAGGTGCGGCTTTCGGTATGGGTTATAATCCTTTTGCACTATATAGTGATAAGGCAGCTTATAAAAAACTTATAGATAAAGTTACAAAAAAACTTATTGAATCTAAAAAATATGTAAAAACTTACTGGACAAGTGGAGATACACAAAAAGCTGTTGTTAAAAGTGGAGATGTTTGGGTTGAGTCTGGTTGGGATGCTATAGGTTGGCAAGTTCATGACCAAAATCCAAATATTGACTTTATTTGTCCAAAAAGTGGAGCACTTGGTTGGATAGATACTTTTGCAATTCCGGCAAAGTCTAAAAATATTGAAGCTGCTTATAAGTGGATAAACTTTATTTTACAACCTAAGAATGCTGCATATGTTACAAATCAAAGTAGCTATATGACTGTTTCTAAAGATGCTCCAAAATATTTTAATGATAAAATTAAAACTGATTTTAAGAGATCATACTCACAAAAAGATATAGATAATATCAAATGGTATGATGCTCTTCCATCAGGATTTGCTGCTATAGAAGCAAAAGCACTAGACAAAATAAAAGCTGCACAATAATCT
>JALUMZ010000060.1 GCA_027055635.1 Campylobacteraceae bacterium | reverse complement strand
TTATCTAGTAAATTAAAAAACCACATCATAACATTAATCTTAAAATCTCCTAAAATAGGAATGATTTCTCGCTTATAATACAATTTTAAAATAACAAGTTTTGTGGCTATTAATGTAAATATAAAAAGCAAAATACTAAAAGCTTTAATTAATACCAAGAATGGGATAACAGTTTCTGCATAAGCAACCATATATATAAAATTAAAAATTATCTTCTGAATACCTTTTCCAGTATGTTCTTGGGGAAAAACTTTTATAGGTATCCAGTAATATACTACATATGCCATAATAGATAACTTTACCATATACCAAATATTTTTTAGAAAAACTTGATATATCATTCCAATATCTATAAAATACATATCATGGAGTGGCATAAAAAACTTCCATTATTTCTTTGTTGGTTTTTCTCTTAGATACTCTATGTAGCTATTGTTGTCAATTTTATATACCGTAACAGTTTTTGTTTTCAAGTATATTTTTATATTATCATGTGTTGCACTATATATAGCTACCCAACTCTTCAAGTCATTTTGTATATCACTTCTCCACCTATAATACCACTCTTGCATACCTTTATATGGATTTGGAAAATTTTCTACAAAAAGATATATATTTGGCGTAGGAACTTTTAAATATTTATCTTTTGGGTTGTATCTTAGAAGAAAATTTTGTGTATTGATATGATATCCTTTATTTTTTACTTTTGCATACTCTTGCACATAAGATATGACTGTCCAATTAAAAGGTCTATTTTCCCTGTTAATCTTTAGAATTATTTGTGGAATTGATGTGTATTCTATCTCATTTATGTTCTTCCAAAAGAAATAAGTATCCATCCACCTAGGAACAGTAAAAACCAATGATATAAATATTATATAACACAACAAAAAAATAATATATTTTGCATATTTTTTAAATATATAAAAAACTGGTTTATATAAAAAGAAGAAGTAATAAAATGAAAATAAAAAAGTTATGGCAAAGAACATATATTCAGATAATCTGCTCTGTTTTGCCAAAAGAGGCAATCCAATATTTGGTGCAAAATATACCAGAAATATACTACTGCTAATCAGTATAAAAGAGCTATAAACAAATCTCTTTTTTGTAAAGAGTGCAAATATATAAGCAAATACAATCATAACCATCATAACTATATGCAGGGTAGTAATATCTGATATAGCAACTATTTTGATACCGCTAGTAACTACATCTTGCACACTTCTTTTGGTACCTAAAAGTTTATCCAAAAAAGGTGCAGCAGCACCAATATTTTTAGGAATACCATATTTTATCATGGATAACATCCAGAGATTTCCAATAATTGCTGCTACAAAAACCCCAATCAATCCTTTTTTAAGCATTGACTTATCAATTTTTCTGAAAATCATAGCATTTAAAGCTATAAATATGCTAATAACTATAAGAACTATAGCGCCGCCGCCATGGAATGTAAAAACCAACATAAGTGTTAATATATAGAGTATTAAATATCTATCAAGATGTGTTTGTAGCGTTTTTATAAGAAAATATGAATTTAATAAGACAAAAACAGATGAGTGTTCATAAGCAAGCGCTGAAATATATCTAATATAAGAAGTATAACTAACATAATGACCATGCCTAAACAAATCTAGTTGATTTGGAATATAAACTCTAAATCCATACCAATCAACCAATTTAGGAAAAGATGTAGATAGAACTTTTCCTATAAAAAAATTTGAAAAAGGTCCCATAAGTATAATTCCATGTATCATTACGGCAATTATAGCTACATAAGTTGACTTGGTTATATCTTTTACTATGAAAAATATACTACAATAGAGAATTATAAGCAGAAGTATCGGATAGAGACTAAAAATAACGCTCAAATCAATATTTGTAAAGATATTAATAAAGAATATACTAATTGCTTGACCATAAAAATCTGCCCCAAAAGCTTTTCCCGTCCAAAATAGTTGATTTTGCTGTAAGAAATCAACCCATTCAATAAATTGAGATGTATCAGAAGTCGGATCACTATAACTATACAAACCTCTTGCAATTAGAGTTGAAATTATATAAAAAAACACAATAAAAAATAGCAAATATTTTAAGATGCTGTACGGTGTTATGGATTTCTGAAAATTTGCAATTTTGTCTTTTAAAAAATTTATACTTCTATCTCTGATATTTTTTGGGTTATCAAAGAAATCTAATATCCAAAGCATCATGCTGACTCTTAAACGACTTAAAAGTAGCGTAACATTTTTTTTATAATACCATTTAAGAAATGCCAATTTTGTACCAATAAGGATAAATATAAATAACAATAGCGTAAAAATCTTTATAGCTATTAAAAAAGTAACAACAACTTCAACATAAGCTATCATATAAATAAAATTATATACTATTTTTTGAATACCCTGTCCTGTATATTCTTGTGGAAAAATTTTAGTAGGCAACCAATAAAAAAGGGTATATGCTATGATTAATATCTTGGATATATACCAAATATTTTTTGCAAATATCTGGTATATAATATTGATATCTATAAAATACACATCAGGTGAGAACATAAACTGTTACTTCCTTATAATTATAAAATCCACTCTTCTATTTAGTGCTCTTCCCTGCGCTGTTTTATTTGTAGCAACTGGTCTATCTTCACCATAACCTACGGTAAAAATCCTCTTTGAAGATATTCCCATTTTTATCAACTCTTTTTTAACTGATTTTGCTCTATTTTTAGATAATCTGTTATTGTATTTTCTTGAAGCTACACTATCTGTGTTTCCCTCAACTTTTATCTTTGTGTTTGGATGAGATATAAGATACTGTGCTATAGGTCTTAAAAGTTTAATACTTTTTGGCAACAGTTGATATGAGTCATATGCAAAATGCAAGTTATGCAGAGTTATAGTTTTACAATTATCAAATTTATCTTTTACTCTTTGATATGCTCCATCTTTTAGGTACATTTTATTCATAAGGAAAAATATTAGCTTCCATCTTAGAAGCTCGCCGTCAAATCTCTTATCTTGAAATTCAAATGGCCTAAGAAATACAACTCCGCCTTTGCCATATTGTATGAAAGAGACCAGTGGTTTTCCCTTTGCCGACTCCAATAGATAATCACCTTTTGGCATAAAATCAGCTGTAAGAAAATTATCTGTCAATATCTGAAGATATTTAATATCATAGAAATACGCTATTTTACTTTTTGTTTTATAGGTTAACTTTAGAGGTTCATAATTTATAGCATCTACTCTTTTACTCTTGTAAATATAGGTTTTAACTCTTCTATTGAAAAAGTTTAAATTTTTACTTTTGCTTGTTATCTTTGCATTTATCGCTTTTGAATCTATTTCACCATTTTTCTTAAAAGTATCATACCTAGTAGAGTAGATGCCCCCTTCTATCCAAAGTATTCCACCCTCTCCTATCCACCATTTTAGTATCTCTTGCTCTTTTGACGAGAGATTGTAGCTATACCCTATATTTGAAAAAAGATCATTTGAAACTCTCTTAAACTCGTTTGCCCAAGTTGGCAAAACATACACAAAGTCCTCCATAAAGGGATTTGTTCTAAGTTTCCAAAAATCTACATCTTTTAAAGGAGCAAATTTATATCTATAATCAACTTTATCATAAAATTGATTGGAAAATTTTCCATTAAAGTCTAAGATTGGTTTATATGAAACAAATGGAAAATCTTTTAGAAGTATTCTTCCATTGTTTATCTTGCGCCACACATGATCTACTGAAACATCGTATATCTCTACCGATTCGGGAGAGAGAATTTTTTTCTCTAAAACACTTTGACTCTTTGTAGCACAACCATTGATAAATAAAATCAAACTCAATAAACTAAATATATAACTTCTCACAATCAATCCTTTCTAAAATGACGAAT
>JALUMZ010000059.1 GCA_027055635.1 Campylobacteraceae bacterium | reverse complement strand
CACATGTACTTTACATAGTAGTGATACAATAAGAACACTGTTTTATTTAAAAAAAGTTAACAAGGAGATGATAAAATGAAATTTATAATTTTAATAATAGGAATAGTGATGTCGATTTATGCGAAGCAGGAGACTATAGTTTTTAGTGCGGGATGTTTTTGGGGAGTGGAGAAACATTTTGAGCAAATCCCCGGAGTCATAGATGCAAAATCCGGATATGCGGGTGGAAACTATCCAAATCCAACTTATGATACGGTTCTAAAGTATAGATACTCCACGCCAAAAGGCTTGGTAAACTATACAGAATCAGTTGAAGTAAGATTTGATAACACAAAGGTAAGTGCTAAAAAACTTATCAAGGATTTTTGGGAGCTTCACAACCCAACTCAGGCAGATGGGCAGGGTAATGATATAGGTAATAATTACAGAAGTGCTATATTTTACACAAATGAAAAACAGCACAAAATCGCCCTTGAGACAAGAGATGAGTATCAAAAACTTCTAAGCAAAGCAGGATATGGCAAGATCACGACTGAGATAGCACCTCTGGAAAAATTTTATGAAGCGGAAAGCTACCATCAAAACTATCTGCAAAAAAATCCAAATGGATATTGCCCAAACCATGCAACCGGAGTAAAATTTGAAAAACAAGCAAAACAAATCTCATATATAGAACCTTTAGGCGGAAAAGAGATAGTTGTCATAGATGCCCCTGATTGTCCATACTGTGAAAGGTTTGAAAAAGATGTAAGTTCTTCATACAAGGGCGACACACCCCTTAGAACAGTCCAAAGTAAACAATTAAAAGACTTTGAGATAAAAACAAAACTTGATGCCACGCCAACTATATTGTTCATTGAAAATGGCAAAGAGGTTTATGCTCACAGGGGATATATGGATAAAAAAGATTTTTACAAGGCTCTTGGCTACTTTAAACTAGGCCAAAACAGCGAAGCGTTTAATGTAGCTTTTAATCAAGGAACCGATGGCAGATACTGTAAGCAGTACGATATATTTAAACATACTCCAGATGGTGTCTTTGTAGATAAACTCTCAGGAGATATACTTTTTGATACAAGAGACAGGTTTAACTCCGGCTCTGGCTGGCTTAGTTTTTTCAAAGCGGTTGATGGTTCCGTGATAGAGAGGGAAGACAACAGCTACGGTATGCACCGAGTTGAAGTCATAGCCAAAAAGAGTGGCATCCACCTAGGGCATGTATTTAATGATGCCCCCGGAGGCAGACAAAGGTTTTGTATAAACGCTACCGTTTTGGATTTTGTGCCAAGAGATAAAGTCAAGTAGATTTAATAACTGACCTTATGCTAGGCTTTCAAAAATCTAACGAAGCCAGATGACACTTTCTCTTTTTGCTCAGATATGTGTTTGGTGCGTAAGGTCAGTTAAAAACAAATGTAAATTCTGAACCTATATTTGGTATAGAATTTACCTCTACATGTACACCGTTTTTATCGCAAATATTTTTCACAATATTGAGACCTATGCCAAATCCTCCTGTTATCTTATCGCCTCTATAGTAGCGATTGAAGATTTTACTTATATCCTCTATGCCTTTGCCTTCATCTCTGATTTTTAAGATGATATAATCGCTTTTTTGAGTTAGACTTAGATATATGGTTGTTCTATTTTTTGAGTATTTTATCGCGTTTGAGATCGTGTTGTCTATGATTCGTGAGAGTTCTAGTTTGCAAAAGTTTATATGTATCTCTTTTTCTATACTTCTGTCTATTTGTATCTCTTTTGAGTTTAGCAAATCCATAAAAAACTCTACTCTCTCTTCGCAAAAATCAGATAAATTTATATCTGTTTTTGGGTGTTCAACTGCATTTTTTCTTACAAAAAATTCCAAATCTTCATAAACTACTATCATATTTTTAAGAGCAGATTTTGCCCTTTTTATCATTTTGTTTTTACCATACAGTGCATTTAAGCCATCAAGATTTAGTAAAATTACACCTATTGGAGTTTTCATCTCATGCATCGCATCTTTTATAAAATTTTCTAGATAAATATTGAATTTTTTATATGGCTCAACACTCTGTTTTATGATAAAAAAACTAGAGAGAAAAACCAATAGTACAATTATCATCAAAATTATTAAGGCATTTAAAATTATCTTTGAGTGTGAAATTTTTTTGGATACCACCAAGGTTTTGGCTCCAAAAACATTGTCTTTTAACTTATACCTAAGATACCTGTTTTTTTGACTTGTTTCATTCTCAAGTAGTGAAAATATTGGCTTATTCTTTTCATCAAATATAGCACTCTTATATATATTTGAGCGAGGAAAAAAGAATTCAACTTGGTTGGAATTTGAAAATTTATATATCTTATTTGCTACTTTTGAGGCATAAGTGTGAAGTTTGATATTGTCTTTTAAAGATTCATTGTTTAGTTCGCTATTTATATAAAAGTGCATAGGAATTGTAGCAATTAAAACCAAGATGATAACTTGTAAAAATATATATTTAAAGTCGATTAGTTTTTTATCAACCAATTTTATATCCAACTAATTTTTTAGTTTTTATAAACTCTTTACCACATTTTTGCCGTACTCTTTTTACACACATTCTTATGTCAGAATATGTTATATCTTTGCCTTCCCACACAACATTTTGCAAAGAGTTTATAGAGACAAAATATCCTCTGTTTTGTACTAAGTATGAAACTAATTCAAGCTCTGTAGCACTTAAATCTATATTTTTGCCATCTTTTGTGAGTCTTTTTGTCTCAATATCAAATAAAAAATTATTTTGTATTTTTACACTATTTCTTGGAGTTTTAAAACAGTGTGTTTTTATGGTGTAATCAATTCTGTATTTTAACTCTTTGAGTTCAAATGGTTTACGCAGATAATCACTGCATCCAAGCTCATACCCAAGGCTTAGATTGTGAATATCGCTCAAAGATGTAAGCATTATAACAGGAGTAAAGATATCACTCTGTCTTATCTTTTTTAGTATCTCATATCCATCAATGCCCGGAACTCTAATATCAAGCAGTAAAAGGGCATAACTATTATCATATATGGCATCAAGCGCATCATTTCCATCATCAAAATCATCCACTTCGTAGTCAAACTCTTCTAAAAAATCTTTTATTGTTACTTTATATAGATAGTCATCTTCTAAGAGTAAAATTTTCATTTGATAATCACTTCCCTTTTTCGCTTTTTATCAAATATATATCTACTGTTTTCTTGATCTATGTTCTTGACGCTATATATATTGTATGGTGCATTTTTTACTGCATTCATACATAAAACTATAAAACCTACATCTGTCATTCCAACACTTTTCATAGGAATAATAACTATAAGATTTTTGCCTAACACATAATATCGTTTTTGCCTTTTAAATATTTTTGGATTTTCAATTAATTTATCATACAACCCTGTATTGTAATTTTTACCAACTATATAGTACCTGCCCACTTTTTTGTGCTTTTTTATATCTACAGCTATATTGATGTAGTCCTCATCAAGCAAAACTATCATTTTGAGATTAAATTTTTTCAGCCGTTTTTTTATGTTTTCAAAGCCCATAATAACTTCGATAGAACCGATAAATTCCCTGTTTTTGTCAAATATTGGAGATATGGCTTTTATGTTTAGTCTCTTTCCTAGTTCAATAGATACCAAAGGTTCTTTGCTTTGCTTAACTATCACCAAACCTTTTCTAAACGACCCTAATTTTGTACCAAAATAGTTGCTTTTATCCCAGTTTCTAGCAAATGCTCTCAAATCTTTTGTGTGGATTTGAATATCAATATTATCAACACCTGTAGATCTTTTTATATCTTCAAGAACTCTTTTTATCTCCGTTAATGCCATTTTTTGGCTATTTTGTTTTAATGCTTTCTTTATAATAGGATTTTGCGAGAT
>JALUMZ010000058.1 GCA_027055635.1 Campylobacteraceae bacterium | reverse complement strand
CTTATATTGATAGTTAAAAATAGCAATAAAACGGTTATTATAAAAAATACAAAACCAAAAGAGTCGGCAAGCACTACTAGGAAAAAATTTACCATTAAAGATATGAATGAGATCGCTGCTAGAAGAAATACAACTCGTGATGAACTAAAAAAGGCTATAGATATAGTCAAAAAAGATCTGATTTTTCCTAAAAAAATAAAGCATAAATTGCCCAGAGATATCAAAATTTATCTAAATTTTGTACTATTAGTTGCTAGCCATAAAAATGCAGATGCAAAGCTTATAGCATATATGGATAAAGAACTTAAAAAAGCAAATCCAGAGTATGTTACAGAGATAGATATATATGAAAATGAAGGTTTTACAGAGAGAAAAAATAGAATTTAAAATACAAAAAAATGGCGCGGCGGACGAGACTCGAACTCGCGACCCTCGGCGTGACAGGCCGATATTCTAACCAACTAAACTACCGCCGCAACCTATAACAGTGCCTAGATAAATCTAAGCAAAGTGTCACTAAATGGTGGTCGTTAGAAGACTCGAACTTCTGACATCCACCTTGTAAGGGTGGCGCTCTACCAACTGAGCTAAACGACCATTTAACAATGATAAGTAATCTTGTCCAGGATACTTTATACTAAAGTATGGCGACCCCAAGGGGATTTGAACCCCTGTTACCGCCGTGAAAGGGCGGGGTCCTGGACCACTAGACGATGGGGTCGCACAAAAAAATGGTGACCCGTGTTGGATTCGAACCAACGGCCACCTCCTTAAAAGGGAGATGCTCTACCGGCTGAGCTAACGAGTCACTTTAACAATCTTAATTCTCACTAAAAGCCATCACCTTTGTAATGAGGTTGAAATTATAGAGAAAAATGCTATATTTGTCAAGAGGTTTTTCATAAATATAGCATTTTTTTTAAAAAAATAGTTTTTTGTCTATCTCCAATAAGAGTTTAAATGCAAAATAGGTGCTTTGTTGTTGTATATAATGTCTATTTCCCCTAAGCAAAAGTCTTTGGATTTTAGCCCCACTATTTCTTGACTTTACCCCTATATAGACTGTTCCTACCGGTTTTTCACTGCTTCCGCCATCTGGTCCGGCTATACCACTTGAGGCTAGTGCAAAATCAGCGCCACTAGAGCTCAATACCCCATCTAGCATTTCATTGATGCAATTTTCACTAACCGCACCATATGTCTGAAGTGTTTCACTGCTGACACCAAGCCATGACTCTTTGATTTTGTTTGCATAGCTAACAATTCCACCATCAAATACATTTGAAGAGCCCGGTATCTTTGTTATGGCTGAACATATCTGTCCCCCGGTACAACTCTCAACAGCTGTAATTTTTTTACCACTATCTTTTAATTTTTGAACTATATGTTCTAAGACATTTGGATTTTCTATAAATTTATCACTAAATAGAGACTTTATCGAGTCTGTAAACTTCTCTAAATCTCCATATTTGGAACTATGTGCATTTATGCTTATCCAACCATCTATGATTGGTGTTGCCTCAATTTTGACTTCAAAGGTTGAGCATATCGGCTCTATAAGTAGCTTGGCTGAATCTATATCGATATTGATAATTGTAAAATTTTTGTTATTGCTTGTACTGTCTGCCAAAATTTCAGGTAATTTCTCATTCTCTTGGAGTGATAGGACATTTATAATTTTATCTTTAAACTTAAGAAGATAAGAGTCCTTAGAGTAGATGATACTTTTTGAAGGTATAAGCATATCTTCTATCAGTTCAAGTCTGTCACTACTCATAGTTGAGATGATTTTATTTACAAATGTAAAAGAGTGTTTGGGAACTAGTATAATGGTTTGATCAAATTTCTCTATAGATTCTTCAAGTTTGATAAAAAAATCACTATCGTTTCTGTTTAAAATTATTTCAGAATCAAAGTAGTCTATATGTTCATGAAGTTTATCTTTGATATAAGGGACAAACAGTTCATTGTAGATTAGCTCTTTTCCTATGATTATGAGTGAATTACTCAAGATATACTCCTTGTTTTCTCGCAAAAAGAGAGGCTTGCAAGAAATCTATTTGTGTAATTATAGCAGATAAGTGGTTCTTAAATAGATTTTAGATAAAATCATCTAATTTTTAAGATTCAAGGAGTATAGAGATTATGGATTATAAGGATTCATTGCTATTGCCAAAAACAACTTTTCCTATGAGAGGAAATCTGCCTCAAAATGAACCAAAGAGATATAAAAAGTGGTTTTCGCAAGAGAGCAATGCATATAAAAAGATGATAGAGAATAGAAAAGATGCAAAAAAGAGTTTCTTTTTGCATGATGGACCACCTTATGCAAATGGACATATCCATATAGGACATGCGCTAAACAAAATTTTAAAAGATATAATCGTTAAAACTCACTATACCTTTGGAGAAAATGTAAGATATGTGCCGGGTTGGGATTGTCATGGGCTTCCTATTGAGCAACAAGTTGAAAAAAAGATAGGAAAGCAGAAGAAAGAGAGTCTCCCAAAGAGCAAGATAAGAGAGCTTTGCCGTGAACATGCAAGAAAATTTATAGATATACAAAGAGAAGAGTTTAAAGCTTTAGGCGTTGTAGGGGATTGGGAAAATCCATACATGACCATGAAGTTTAAATTTGAGGCTGACATATACAGATCTCTTTGTGGTGTTGCAAAAAAAGGTCTTTTGATTGAGCGAAGCAAACCGGTATATTGGTCTTGGGCAGCTAGAACTGCTTTAGCCGAAGCCGAAGTAGAGTATGAAGATAAAGAAGATTACTCTATTTTTGTAGCATATCCTCTAAAAGATGAGGCAAAAAAAGCTCTACATGTAGAGGGAGATGTGAGTGTTATCATTTGGACAACAACTCCTTGGACATTGCCGGCAAATATGGCTATTAGTTTTAATCCCCAAGAAGATTATGTTTTAACAACAGATGGTTTTATAGTTGCAAAAGCACTCTATGAAAACCTTCTTGAAGAGGGAATAGTAAAAGGCGATATTCAAAAGAGCTTTCAAGCTACTCTTTTAGAAAATTTATATGCAATCAGCCCACTAAACGGCAGAGACTCAAAATTGATATTAGGTGAACATGTAACCATGGACGGTGGAAGTGGGTGTGTTCACACTGCCCCGGGGCATGGAGAGGATGATTATAGAGTCGGTTTAAAATATGGCTTAGAAGTCATAATGCCCGTAGATGAAAGAGGTTGCTATGATGATACTATCGTAAAAGAGTCTTTATTGCCTGATGCTTCTAGTTTTGTCGGAGAGCATGTTTTTAAATCAAATGAGAAAATTTTAGAATTGCTAGGAGATTCGCTACTTAAAGTTTCAAAATTTACCCACTCATACCCATTTTGTTGGAGAACTCATAAGCCGATAATTTATAGAGCTACAAAACAGTGGTTTATAGCTATGGATAAGAAAGATGAAGGCAAAGAGAGTCTTAGACAAATGGCAATGGATGAGTTAAATGGTGTAAGATTTTATCCTCAAACAGGTATCAAAAGATTAGGCACTATGATAGAAAACAGACCTGATTGGTGTATATCAAGACAGAGAGACTGGGGAGTTCCTATCGCATTTTTTAGGGATAAAACAACCAAAGAGCCGATTTTTGATGAGAAAGTAACTAGCTATATAGCTGATATTTTTGATGAGAAAGGGGCTGATGCCTGGTGGGATTTGGAGATAGAAGATCTGCTAGTTCCAAATAGTGGCTATGAGAGTAAAAATCTTGAAAAAGTGATGGATATACTCGATGTTTGGTTTGACAGCGGTAGCACTTGGAGAGCCGTACTGGAATCGAGTGATTATGATGCGGGTGATTATCCGGCATCTATGTATCTTGAAGGAAGTGACCAACACAGAGGCTGGTTTCAAAGCTCACTATTAGTTAGTACGGCAAATAACGGTATCGCCCCATACAAGAAGATACTTACCCATGGATTTACGGTAGATGAGAAGGGTGAGAAGATGAGCAAATCCAAAGGTAATGTTATCGCCCCTAGTCATATAGCTAAAAAGTACGGAGTAGAGATACTTCGCTTATGGGTTGGCGTGAGTGAATATACGACAGACTTAAAGATAAGTGATGGTATTTTAAAGCAGATAAGTGAGCAGTACAGGAAAATTAGAAATACATTTAGATTCTTGCTTGCAAATGTAAATGATTTAGAAAATTTAGAAAATTTAGAAAATTTCTCACCGATAGATAAGTGGATACTCTATAGAGCTAGTGTAGTTTTTGCCCAAACAAAAGAGGCTTTTAGAGAGTATGATTTTGCAAAAGGCTTGTCCCTTTTGAATTACTTTGTAACAAATCATCTAAGTGGCATATATCTTGATATTTCAAAAGATAGACTCTACTGTGATGAAAAAGATTCAACTACTAGAAAATCTTCCCAGAGTGCCATGGCTCTTATCGCTCGAAGTATGTTGGCGCTCTATGCTCCAATTTTGACATATAGCGTCGACGAGATACTAGAGCATGCTCCAAAAACTATCAAAGGCGAGTGCCAAAGTGTATTTGATTTGGAGTATGAAGAGTTACCAAAGATCAATATACCTTTTGATGAAGAGTATATGATAGAGGCTAGAGAGAAATTTTTTGAGATAGTTGATACTCTTAAAAAAGATAAAAAGATAAAATCAACTCTAGAGTTGGTGCTTTTTTCAAACTCAAATGAACTTAAAAAACTGAGCAATGCCGATGGAGAAGATTGGTTTACGGTAAGCAATATCATATGTTCATCGCAAGATAATCCAATAACTACATTTAGAGTTAGAGAAGATGAATTTAAGATATATTTTGCAAAAAGATACAAATGCCCAAGATGTTGGAAGTATAGAGCAAAAAAAGAAGATGATCTTTGTGGAAGGTGCAAAGGTGAAAAAGTAAAAACAAGTTGTAGTAGTGATGCTAAGTGAGCCAATTTCTCTAAAATTTATTTTTGAGACGATAGGGGTAATTTTCATACTAATTGCTGTTGGTATAATCTTAGTAAAAACAAGAAAGGATAAAAATTGATAACTTTGAAAGAAGCTTTAGCTCTTCCTAGCGAAGAGATAGAGGATATCAGAGATGATTTAAGAAGAGAGATAGAAGACAAAAAAGAGATAGGTGCTTATGTCGAACAGTTGACAAATAGCGAAATCTCCGAATATCTCTTTGGCATTCCTATTGCTATCAAAGATAATATTCAGGTAAACGGATGGGAAGTAACATCTGGATCAAATATACTTCAAGGATACAAGGCACCATATAATGCAACGGTTATTAATAATCTCTTAGATAGTGGATTAGCACCGTTTGGAAGAACAAATATGGATGAATTTGCTATGGGCAGCTCAACTGAAAACTCATTTTATGGAGTTACTAAAAATCCACATGATTACTCAAGAGTTCCCGGAGGTAGCAGCGGCGGAAGTGCGGCAGCAGTAGCAGGTGGTATCGCCATCGCAGCTCTTGGAAGTGATACGGGTGGAAGTATAAGACAGCCTGCCTCTTTTTGCGGATGTGTGGGAATGAAACCAACTTATGGAAAGGTAAGCAGATATGGCTTGGGCGCATACTCAAGTTCACTTGATCAAATTGGTCCTTTAACGCAAAATGTCCAAGACGCAGCTATACTGTACGATATAATCGCAGGGCATGACAGCCATGATTCAACTAGTGCAAATATAGCACATAAAAAAGTATCAGACTCTCTAAATCCTGATAGAAAGATGACAATAGCCGTGATAAAAAACTATCTTGAAGAGGCTAGTGAAGATGTAAGAGAAAAGATGAGAGATGGGATTAAAGCCCTTGAGAAGTCTGGACACAAAATAATATACAAAGATTTTATAAATACAAAATACGACATAGCTACCTACTATATCATCGCGACAGCAGAAGCAAGTGCAAATCTTAGCAGGTATGACGGTGTAAGATACGGAAATAGACAAGCAAGCGATAATTTAAAAGATATGTATCTAAACAGCAGAAGTTATGGTTTTGGAGAAGAGGTAAAAAGAAGGATTTTGTTAGGAACTTTTGTTTTAAGTAGTGGATATTATGATGCTTATTATATAAAAGCTCAAAAAGCAAGACATTTGATAAAACATCAGTATGAAGAGATTTTCAAAGAGGCAGATTTGATATTTGCCCCAGTTGCTCCAACACCGGCATTTGAGTTTGGCAGCAAGAAAGATCCGCTTGAGATGTATCTCAGTGATGCTTATACCATCTCTTTGAACCTTGCAGGATTGCCGGGTATTTCTGTGCCATTAGGTAAAAATTCACAAGGTTTGCCGATAGGCGGACAATTAATAGCAAAAGCATACGGTGAGCAAGAGTTGTTTGATGGTGCTTTAAGTTTAGAGAGAGAATTAAAAGGGAGAGAGTAAATATGAAAATTCGTAAGAGAGCTTTGACATTTGAAGATGTTCTATTGGTGCCAAAATATTCCGAGGTTCTTCCTAAGCAAGTAAGTTTAAAAACAAAATTAACCAAAAATATATCATTAAATATTCCTTTAGTTTCAGCCGCCATGGATACAGTTACGGAACACAGAGCTGCTATCATGATGGCAAGATTAGGTGGAATTGGAATCATACATAAAAATATGGATATAGAGTCTCAGGCTAGAGAGATTAGAAGAGTAAAAAAGAGTGAAAGCGGGATAATCATAGATCCGATTTCTGTACACTTTGATTCATCAGTACAAGAAGCTCTTGATTTGATGAGTGAATTCAGAATATCCGGTGTACCAGTTATAAATGATGAAAATACTTTGATAGGAATATTAACAAACAGAGACCTTAGATTTGAAACAAAATATGATAAAAAAGTGGGCGAGGTGATGACTCCTATGCCACTTATCACAGTTTCAAAGGGAACAACACTAGACCAAGCAGAAGAAATTTTTAAGACAAATAAAGTTGAAAAGCTTCCGGTTGTCGGGAAAAATAATAAGCTAGAAGGTTTGATTACTATAAAAGATTTGAAGAAAAGAAAAGAGTATCCAAATGCAAACAAAGATGAATTTGGAAGACTTAGAGTCGGAGCTGCGATTGGTGTGGGTCAACTAGACCGTGCAACAGCTCTTGTTGAAGCAGGCGCAGATGTTTTGGTGCTTGATTCGGCTCATGGACACTCAAAAGGTATAATCGATACGGTAAGAAAGATAAAAGAGACTTTGAGTGTTGATATAATAGCAGGTAATATCGCTACAAAAGAGGCAACACTCGCACTCATAGAAGCAGGTGCAGACGCTGTAAAGGTTGGAATCGGGCCGGGAAGTATTTGCACTACTAGAATAGTCGCAGGAGTAGGAGTTCCTCAAATCTCAGCTATTGATGAGTGTAGCAGTATGGGAAAAGCAAATGGAGTGCCGATAATAGCAGATGGAGGTATAAAATACTCTGGAGATTTAGCCAAAGCTTTAGCAACAGGAGCTAGCTCAGTTATGATTGGAAGTTTGTTGGCAGGAACAGTAGAGAGTCCGGGTGAAATCATAACTTATCAAGGAAGACAATATAAAACTTATAGGGGCATGGGAAGTATCGGTGCTATGACAAAAGGCAGTACAGATAGGTATTTCCAAGAAGGAACTGCGACAGATAAGTTGGTTCCTGAGGGTATAGAGGGAAGAGTTCCTTTGGTGGGTTCTATAAAAGATGTGATTCATCAACTTACAGGAGGACTTAGGTCATCTATGGGTTATGTCGGTGGGGTTGATATAGCTGATTATCAACGCAAGGCTGAATTTGTAGAGATAACTAGTGCAGGGTTAAAAGAGAGCCATGTACATGATGTCATAATCACGCATGAGGCACCAAATTATAGAGTGAATTGATGAAAATTTTCACATCAAGCGAATATTTTGATGAACAGCTATATTTAGAGAGTGGTCGTATCATAGAGGGCTATACGCAAGCCTATGAGACTTATGGAGAGCTAAACCGAGACAAATCAAATGCCATAGTTGTTTTTCATGCACTTACAGGCTCACATCATGCCGCAGGAAAGTATGAAGGGGATTCAAAAGCCGGTTGGTGGGATCCTCTTATAGGAGATAATAAGATACTTGATACTACAAAGTATTTTGTAATTTGTGTTAATATTCTAGGGAGTTGTTTTGGTTCTAGCTGTCCGACTACCCCCACTAAAAAAGGTATGCCTCCTCTTAGACTGAAATTTCCCGTCATTACTATTAGCGATATGGTTCGTGCTCAAATGAGTCTTTTTAAAAGATTAGGCATAGAGAAAGCTTATGCGGTAATAGGTGGCTCACTAGGGGGTATGCAAGCTCTTTGTGTTGGTGTTGAATACCCAGAATTTACTGATAAGATCATCATGTTAGCTTCGACTTATGCTACAAGTCCATGGGCCATCTCTTTTAATAAGCTAGCTATGGAGGGGATAGTCAAAGACCCAAGATTTAAAGATGGAAATTATAAAAAAGAGGATTTTGAAGAGCTACCGCTAAGTGGCTTTGCAATCGGCAGAATGGCAGGACACATAAGTTTTCTAAGTCCATACTCTATGAACCAAAAATTTGGCAGAAATTATGTGGAAACAGATGGTCTGTACGAGCTTTTTGGTAGATTTCAAGTAGAGAGATATATGGAATATAATGGCTACAATTTTGCAAAAAGATTTGATCCTCTAAGCTATATATATATCATAAAAGCTATGAATATATTTGACGCTTCAAGAAACTATGACTCTTTGAGTGATTCTTTGAAAAATATAAAAGCAAAGATGACATTAGTTGCTTTTAGAGGAGATATGCTTTTCATGCCAAACGAGATGGTAGCTATAAGAGATACCCTAAGAGATATGGGGCGTGGAAACAGTGTGGATTATCATTGTGTTGATAGCAATTATGGGCATGATGCTTTTTTAATAGAGTATGATAAATTTGATTTTTATATAAGAAAGGCACTAGAAAAATGAGTGAAGAGATAAGTTTTGAAGATAAGCTGAAAAAAGCAAAAGAGATTTTAGAAAAGTTAAGTGATCCTAGTATCGCACTCAAAGATGCTATGAAAGAGTATAAAAAAGGTGTTTCTATACTAAATGATGCAAGCAAAATGATAGAAGATGCGAAACTAGAGTATGAAAAATTACAAATAGACGAGGAGAGGGTGTGAAATTAGCAGCTTTACAACTCTCAACTTTGCCCATGAGCGAAGCAAAGCTTGATTACTATTTTAGAATTTGTGAAAATAAGGGAGTAGAGCTGATTTTGCTTAGCGAGTATGCGCTAAATAGTTTTTTTAAAGAGTTGGAAGTGACACCAACTCTTATGATAAAGGAGCAAACAAATCATAAAATAAAAGTCTTAAAATCCTTATGCAAGAAGTACAATCTAAGCATAGTTGCTCCTATTATTCTAGTAAAAAACAATAAACTCCTAAAATCTGTTGCAAAATTTTCACCCAAAAGTGTTCACTACTATCATCAACAATTTTTGATAAACTACAGACATTGGAATGAAGAGAAATTTTTTGATAATCAAATAGCCCCTTATAGTGTCCCGGTTTTTACGCTAAATAGGATAAAATTTGCAATTATAAGTGGATTTGAAGCACATTTTGACCCCGTTTGGCTAGAAGCTATGAGCAAAAATGTTGATGTTGTATTGATGCCCTCGTCTTCTACTTTTGATTCATCACAGAGATGGCAGGAGTTATTGAAAATGAGAGCATTTTTGAACTCCATGTATATTTTAAGGGCAAATAGGGTTGGAAGTTATAGCGATAAAAAACTCTCTTGGACATTTTATGGTCATAGTAAGCTTGTCAACCCTTTTGGAGAGATAGTTCTTAGTTTGGGGCACAAAGAAGAGATTCTTATTTGCGATATAGACAAACAAGAGGTTTTAGATGCAAAAAAGTTATGGGGATGGAAGAGAGATTTAACAAAAAGAGATATGATATGATGGAGTATTTCCATAGACAAGTGCAACTTTGGGGAGAAGGTACCCAAAAGAGTTTACAAGAAAAAAGTATAGCTATTATAGGCTGTGGCGGACTTGGAAGCTCCTTGGCAATATCTCTAGGAAGTTGCGGAATTGGGCATGTGCATTTGGTTGATTTTGATGAAGTAAGCACGCATAATATCCACAGACAAATAGCTTTTAAGACAGGTGATGAGGGAAAATATAAAGCTCGGGTTATAGGCAAAGTCCTAGAGGATAGATGCCCTTTTGTCAAAACTTATGTACATATACAAAGTTTTGAGGAGTTTGCAACAAAAGATATAAAAGTAGATCTTTTGATAGATGGGACAGACAATCTTTTTGCTAGGGAGCAGATAGATAAATATGCAAGGGAGCATAAAACATCATGGATATATGGTGCAGTAGAAGAGTTCAACGGTCAAGTCTGTTTTTTTGATAGTAGTAATTTTAAAGCGATGAAGGTATTTAAAAAAGAGCCTTCGGGGATAGCAGCACCAATTGTAATGCATATAGCTTCACTACAGGCAAATTTGGCACTGAGATACCTAGCGGGGCTTAGTGTAAAAAAAGATTTGATGTATTATTTGTATATAGACAAAGAGGGTGAAATGTTAACCCAAAAATTTAAAATGCCTACTCCTTAAAAAAGTAAAAACTAGTGTTATATTTTTGGTCGGACTTATAGTCGTAGCAACAATGATGGACAAAGATGATATGGAGAAAAAAGATTGAAATTTGAAAAATACCCATTTGAAAAATTGAGTGAATTATTAAAGGATATAGCGCCATCTTGCGAATTTCCCCCAAGAGTGCTAACCATAGGAGAACCACAGTTTCAAACACCTAGCTTTATACAAGAGGGATTAAAGAAAAGCACAGATTTACTAAAAAAATATCCAAAAACTGCCGGCGAAAAATATCTAAAAGATGCGCAGCTAAAATTTGTCAAAGATAGATTTGGTGTAAAACTGAAAGAGGATGAAATAATACCAACTTTTGGCACAAGAGAAGTTTTGTTTAATTTTCCACAGTTTTTACTTTTTGATCTATCTAATCCAAAGATAGCTTTTACAAACCCGTTCTATCAGATATATGAAGGTGCGGCCAAAATGTGTGGGGCTGATATCATCTATCTTGATTTAACAAAAGAGAACGATTTTAAGCCTGATATCAGTGATGAGAGACTTAAAGAGGCAAATTTAGTAATTTTAAATTTTCCAAATAACCCCACAGCATCAACTATGACTCTGGATGAGTTAGCCAAATGGGTAGAGTTGGCTCTTAAGTACAACTTTGTTTTATTAAATGATGAGTGTTATAGTGAAATATACAGTGATGAAGCTCAGCCATCACTCTTGCAAGCTAGTATAAAAGCAGGAAATAAGAGTTTTAAAAATGTGTTGGTTATCAACTCTATATCAAAAAGAAGTAGTGCTCCGGGACTTAGATCCGGATTTATAGCAGGAGACAGGTCTATTTTGAAGGAGTATTTAAAATATAGAACATATGTAGGAGTAGCAGTTCCTCTCCCGCTACAATACGCGGCTTCACTTGCGTGGAGTGATGAAGAGCATGTGAAGAAATCAAGAGAAATTTATAGGGAAAATCTACGCTTAGCAAGTGATATTTTGAGTATAGAAAAGAGTAGGGCAACATTTTATGTATGGCTAAAAGTAGAAAATGATTTAGAGTTTACAAAAAAACTATATAAAGAGAAAAATATAAAAGTATTGCCCGGAAGTTTCCTAGGAAGAGAAGGAATAGGAAGTGCTTATGTTCGTATAGCGCTGGTTGAAGACAATAAGAAAACCAAAGAAGCCTTAACTCAGATAGGCAATTTTATCAAAGAGAGAAATTAATATGAAATATTACAGAGCGACAGCTCGTGCTTTAGTAGCGAGGAATCTGCCCATAAATTTTTCCTTAAAAGGGCACAAAATCTTAAAGTTGCATTTATGGGCAGAGGAGAAATTAATATGAAATATATCCATTTTGTAGGAATTGGTGGCATAGGACTCTCGGCACTTGCTCTGTATCTTAAAAAAGAGGGATTTGAGGTGAGTGGCTCGGATATAAGAGAGACAAAAATTACGAAAAAATTGATAAATGAGGGGATAAAAGTTGATGTCCCACATCACCAACAAAATATCCAAAATCAAGATATTGTGATATACACAGCAGTAGTAAAAGATGATAATCCAGAGTTGATAGAGGCTAGGAAAAAGGGTATATTGACGCTGTCCCGAAAAGATGCCCTGCCTTTTATACTCAAGGACAGGAGAGTTTTTGCGACCTGTGGAGCACATGGAAAGAGTACTACAAGTGCGATGTTGGCATCTATGGTTGAGGGAAGTGTTATTATTGGGGCTGAAAGCAAACAATTTGATACAAATATGCACTATCAAGTAAGTAACAATATCATATTTGAAGCAGATGAGAGTGATGAGAGCTTTTTAAATTCAAACCCTTATGTTGCAGTGGTTACAAATGCTGAACCAGAACACATGGAGTATTATAACTATGATTTAAAAAGATTTTATGGTGCATACAAACAGTTTCTAAGAAGTGCCACTATAAGGGTGATAAATGCAGAAGATAGTTTTCTCTCTACGCTTGATGATATGGAGGCGATAAGACTATATCCGAGTCGAGATATAAAGGATATTAAAACTATCATCAAGAATGGTGAGCCTTTTACCTCATTTAACCTAAAAGATTTGGGAAGTTTTGAAGTTTGGGGGATAGGTGAACATATAGCGTTAGACGCATCTTTGGCGATTTTGGCAAGTTTGAGTGAGAGAGATTTGCAAAGCACAAAGGAGAGGTTGAAAAATTATAGAGGCATCAAAAAAAGATTTGATATTATCCAAAAAAATAGTGATTTTGCTCTGATAGATGATTACGGACACCATCCGACAGAGATAAGAGCTACGATGAATTCTGCTAAAAAATATGCAAAATTAATGGGATTAAAAAAGATAACTGCTATATGGCAACCCCATAAATATACAAGAACTCATGACAATCTTAAAGGTTTTGTAGAGTGTTTTTCAGATGTTCACAGACTCATAATCCTCCCTGTCTGGAGTGTCGGAGAAGAGGAGATAGAGATAGATTTTCAAAAAGAGTTTAAAAAATATGATCCAATCTTTGCTCAAAATATAAAAAAAGAGGAAAAATCTCTCGATATTATACAAGACAAAAAAGTTCTAAAGAGTCTAGATGAAGGTTTGGTTATAGGATTTGGCGCAGGAGATATAACTTACCAATTAAGGGGAGCATAAAGTGCAAATAGTCCTTCTTCTTCTGCTTATTTTAGCGGTTTTAATAATTCTTGTATCGAAAAAAGAGAGACTCCAAAAGAGTATAAAGATATATATCATTATCTCTTTGGCTTTGGTTTTTATCGCAGGCTGGCTATATACAAACTATAACCAGAGGGTAGCACAAAACCAAAGAGATATCATCAACGCTTATGAGCAGGGGAAAACTTTAACTTGCGGTAGATACAGAGTCAATAGCAACGATTTTGTATTTGTAAGCGGAACTCTCAGTTTTGTTGCTAAAGATAACATAAAAAAATTAAAAGGTGTTGTTATAGACATCTCTACATGTAAAAGATGAACAGACTTCTCTCAAAACTAGATTTGGCTGATTTTGCCAACTCTTTTTACTCCTTTTTGGCGAGAAAAAAACCACTCTTTATGCAAGGTGATTCTAAGATACACTATAAGTTTATAAAAGAGTTGATGCAATTTCAAACTATAAAAAGCCCACAGGAGGTGGAAAATCTAGATACACCTTTAGCCCATCTTAGCAAAAACGGTGTTTTAAAGATATATGAAATCTACTCATTTGTAAAAATTATCAACTATTTTTTATATCTAAAAAGGATTTTTCTAGAAGGTTCACTTGCCCAGTGGATGCTAAAAATAGAGATTCCCCAAGAGATTTTGGAGATATGTGACTATTTTGATAACAAAGGAGAGCTTAAAAGCAGTATTGATGAGCAGTTTGCCTCCATCGAGTATGCTCTAAAAAAGATAAAAGAGGATACAGCACTGACTCTAAGAAGAGCTATGTCAAACTCAAAACTCTCTAACTATCTTGTAGATAGACAAGTCCACTACATAAACAATCAAGAAGCC
>JALUMZ010000057.1 GCA_027055635.1 Campylobacteraceae bacterium | reverse complement strand
GATTTCAAGAGATCATATTCACAAAAAGATATAGATAATATCAAATGGTATGATGCTCTTCCATCAGGATTTGCTGCTATAGAAGCAAAAGCACTAGACAAAATAAAAGCTGCACAATAATTTTACAAGCAACTTTACCATACACTAAAGGCTCCAAGCCTTTAGTGTATATAATAAAGAATTTTGCATTGAATTTTTTATTATATAAAGGGGTTGCAAATGAGTAAAATATTGGAGATAAAGAATCTCACTAAAGAGTTCAAAGAGTTTACGGCTGTTAAAAATGTAACTTTTGATGTTGATGAGGGTGGATTTTTTTCTATCCTCGGACCTTCGGGTTGTGGAAAAACTACCCTTCTTAGGATGATCTCAGGATTTATCAAAGAGAGTAAAGGCGAGATAATTATCCGGAATGAATCGATGTCTGGAATTCCACCTGAAAAGAGACCGGTAAATATAGTATTTCAAAGCTTAGCACTCTTTCCTATGATGAATGTAAGAGAAAATGTTGCTTTTGGACTAAAAAGACAAAAATTAAGTAAATCTGAGATAGATGATAGAGTTTCCGATATGTTATCTCGTGTCAGTCTTCAAGGATTTGAGAAGAAAAAAGTGACTGAACTCTCAGGAGGACAGAGACAAAGGGTTGCGATAGCAAGATCATTGGTTATGAAGCCATCAATTTTACTACTTGATGAGCCTTTGGGAGCATTGGATAGAAAACTTAGAGAACATATGAAGATTGAGCTGAAACTTCTTCAAAAAGAGCTTGGAACTACATTTATATATATCACCCATGATCAATCAGAAGCACTCGTGATGAGCGATAAGGTCGCAGTCATGAACAAAGGTCATTTTGAGCAAATAGATACTCCTAGAAATCTGTACAAAAATCCAAAAACTGCTTTTGTTGCAGGTTTTGTTGGAGAGAGTAATAGGCTTGAGCTAAAAAGCAGAGATGGTGATTTTATCACTACAAAAGATGGTTGGAAGCTTGAGAAAAAGGGGTTAGACTTTGATCCTGAAGTTTTATATATCCGCCCGGAAGCGTTGATATTAGCTCCAACGGAGGATTTGATCGATATAAGTAGATTTCATGTCAAGATAAGAACAATTTTATTTGATGGTTCAAATACAAAAGTTTCTGCGATAGAGTCAACAAGTGGAGCTGAGATCTTGATATCTCTTCCTCAAAATGCAAAATTTGAAAATCTAAAAGAGGGTGACACAGTCGAGGTCGGTATAAATTATGATGATCTAAAATGTTATTAAGGATATGTAATGGAAAATAAAAAAGGTTTTAATATAACATTTTATCTTTTGATACTGCCTGTACTCTTGTGGCTTATTGTCTTGATAGTGCTACCGCATTTGGATCTGTTGATAAGCTCTTTTCAGGCAGATAGTGACTCAGGCGCAAAGATCTTTACACTTGAAAACTACACGGCATTTTTTAAATCAAAGATATATTGGTTGACCTTTATCAATACGGCTGCTTATGCTATTGGTATCACAATACTGGCTTTTATAGTCACATTTCCTGTGGCATTTTATCTGACAAAAGTTATATCTAAAAAATATGCCAGCTTTTTGGCTCTTCTTCTTCTTATACCTTTGTGGGTGGGAGAGCTTGTAACAGTATATGGATGGATGATTCTTTTAGGTGATCACGGTGTCATAAATGAGTTTCTTTTGTATATCGGTCTAATTGATAAACCTATAAACATGCTTTATACAAATTTTAGTATGTCGATAGGTTTGCTCTACATCTCCATGCTTTTTATGGTTGTACCTGTTATGTCAACACTTGAGAGCCTAGATGACTCACTTATAGAAGCAGCTAGTGATTTGGGAGCAACAAAATGGACGATTTTTACAAAAATTATCATTCCGTACTCAATGCCCGGTATCACCTCGGGTGGAATTATAGTATTTATGCTTGTTATCGGTGATTATGTTGCGCCTGATATCTTGGGTGGAAAAAGCTCTCTTTGGTTTACGGAGCAGATATACAATGAGTTTCTATCTACATTTAACTGGGGCGAGGGAGCAGCATTTGGTTTCTTGTTGCTTATGATATCCTCTAGCATTATTTGGTTGGCATTGAAGCTAACTGGTCAAAAACTTGAAAGGGTAGGATCATGATTCGCTCACTACCAAACTCACCGTTATATAAATATACATACAGATTTTATGTGATATGTTTTTTCCTCTTTTTGGTTATGCCTCTTATCGCAATTGCAGTATTGGCATTTAATGATTCAAACTTTGTGGCTCTACCATGGAAAGGTTTTACATTAGATTGGTTTTTTGCCAACACCGATGAAAGAACAGGACTTTTAGCAGATGACGGTCTCATTCAAAGTCTTCTTATAAGTATAAAAACAGCCTTTTATGTTGCAACTCTCTCTACTGTAGTAGGTATTGCCGCAGCACTTCTTTTTGAGGAAGAAAAGTTTAGGTTCAAGGGATTATTGTACTTTTTGGCTCTAAGTCCACTTGTAATTCCTGGAGTTATTTTGGGTATATCTATACTGCTTACATCTACGATGGCGGGTAGTTATCTTGAAGAGCATTTCGGCTGGGAAGTTGAGTTTTTAAGTCCAAGTTTTTGGCTTGTTGTTTTAGGGCAGTTCTCTTTCGGGGCAACTTATGTGATGCTCCTAGTCGGTGCTAGACTTAAAAAATTTGACAGAACCCTCGAAGAGGCAGCACTTAGCCTGAAAGCTACAAGATTGCAATCTATATGGTATATTACTATTCCATTTTTGAGACCGGCTATCATAGGAGCTTTTGTTGTAGCATTTTTGATCAGTTTTTCAAACTTTAACACAACTATATTTTTGATAGGATCAGATCCTACATTGCCTGTTGATCTGTATTCCCGTATCAAATTTAGCTCAACTCCTGTGCTAAATGCAGTCTCTTTCTTGATAGTTGTATTTATCACGATAACAGCACTCATATCTCTATTTATTAATAGAGAGAAAAAGTGATAAAGAGATAGATTTGAAATTTATACATATTAGTGATATTCATCTTATAGGAGATGAGTATCACTCTTTATATGGAATAAACCCGAGATTTAGACTCAAAAAAGCATTTCAAAGCATAAATAAATGGCACAAAGATGCAAAATTTATAGCAATAACAGGAGATTTGAGCAATGATGGCTCAAAAAGTTCGTACAGCAGATTAGAGGAGATTCTAAAAAACAGCATGCTTCCTGTATTTCCCATCTTGGGAAACCATGACATAAGAGACAACTTCAGACAATTTTTCCCTCAATATACTAGCGATAACTTTATACAATACTCCAAAAAAATAGGAGATAAAATTTTTCTTTTTCTTGACAGTGTTGTAGAAAATAATCAGTATGGAGAATTATGTAAAGAGAGAATGGTGTGGCTTGAAAATCAACTCAAAACTCATAAAAAAGAGTCTATATATCTCTTTATGCACCATCACCCCATATCTTGTGGACTTTATGAGATGGATAATGTGGGAAATTTCAAAACAGAAGATATATTTTGGAATTTATTGAAAAAGTACAGCAATATCAAACATGTATCTTTTGGACACATCCATCGCATAATGCACTCTTGCAAGAGCGGTATCTCTTTACATTCTACGAGAAGTACAGCTTTTCAAGTCGCATTTAGAACAGATTGTAAAGAGGAATATCTAACAAATGAAGAAAATCCAACTTATGCGATTGTAGATATTAATAAAGATGGCAACACAAGAGTTCACCACCACGAGTACATGAACGAAGATAGGGTATATCTAGGAGAGTGCTAATTATTCTCAAATTTTAGATTTTTAAAACAGACACTTTATCCTTTTAATACATATATTCAAACATTAACACCCAAAATATACTTATTTACTCCCCTATTATATTATTAAAAGACATCAAAAATAATAAAGCAC
>JALUMZ010000056.1 GCA_027055635.1 Campylobacteraceae bacterium | reverse complement strand
ATCCGTAGCTTTGGCTACGCAAGAGATAAACTGCCTCGCTCAGATTTATCTATGAGTTGCTGAGACTACAAGGGGTTATGCAAGAAGTCTATTATATTTTTTTGCGATTATACCATTTTATCATTGAAAAATAACTATTATTTTGGTAAAATTGCACTTCCTAAACAACCCTACACGAAAGAGAAATAAATTGGATATTGAATATTACGAAATACTTGAAATTAGTAGAGATGCAGATAGTGGTGCCATAAAAAAAGCATATAGAAAACAGGCTCTAAAATACCATCCCGACAGAAATCAAGGAGATAAAGAGGCAGAAGAGAAGTTTAAATTAGTAAATGAAGCTTATCAGGTACTAAGTGATCCTCAAAAGAGAGCTACCTATGATAAATATGGAAAATCCGGACTAGACTCTCAAGGCTTTAGCCATTTTTCAGATATGAATTATGAGGATATCATGGGAGATTTGGGGAGTATATTTGAGTCTGTATTTGGCGGGGGATTTAGTGGAGGTTTTAGAAGCGAGAGAAGCGGAAAAAGACAAAAATACCAACTAGACCTCGAATCAAGTATAACACTAGAGTTTAATGAAGCTGCATTTGGATGTAAAAAAGAGGTAAAGTTCAGCTATAAAAAACCTTGTGATGCATGTGATGGCACAGGAAGTGCAGACAAAGCAACACATAGTTGCCCTGATTGTCATGGTAAAGGTCAAGTTTTTTATAGACAAGGCTTTATGACATATTCTCAAACATGTCCAACTTGTGGAGGAAGCGGACAGAGCATCAAAGATAAGTGTTCTGTATGTGATGGGCTTGGTTATGACACAGTAAGTGATAAAATCAATATAGATGTACCTGAGGGCATAGATAATGACAATCGCATAAGAGTGGCAAATAAAGGAAACATAGATGAATATAAAAGAAGGGGAGACCTATATATACTCATCAAAGTCAAGGAAGATGAACACTTTGTCAGACATAATGATGATGTCTATATCGAAGTTCCTATCTTCTTTACCCAAGTTGCACTTGCGCAGAGTATCACTATACCAACTCTTAGAGGAGAAACAATACTTGAGCTTCCAATGGGTGCAAAAGACAAACAACAGTTTATCTTCAAAAAAGAGGGGATCAAAAATGTACACTCAGGCAAACTTGGTAGTTTGATAGCACAAATCAAGATACAATATCCTAAAAAACTAAGTAGCGAGCAAAAAGAGTTACTCGAAAAACTACAAACAAGCTTTGGAATCAAAAACAAACCACATGAAGATGAGGGCTTTGGTAGTGTATTTGAGAAGATAAAAGGATGGTTTAATTAAACACTCTTTTTTCTACAACAACAGAGAAATTTTCTATAAAATAGTTAATAACAAAAGGTTGAGAAACCTATATATTACAATTTCCCCATCTCGTGGGGTTATTGTAAAAAACCCATACTTTTCACCCAAAACAGTAGAAAAGCTTGTAAACCAAAAAGCAAACTGGATATATAAAAAACTAGAAGAGCTTGAAAAAAAGTTTGATATTAAAAAGATATATGAGACAGAAGGTAAGATTTTATATCTAGGTGAAAAAGTGGCTCTACATGTAGAGAATATAGAGAAATTTTACAAAGAAAAAACCAAAGAGATAGTATTAAGAGAGATAAAAGAGATATCTGCCAAGATGGAGCTAAATCCAACAAAAATCTCATTTAGAAAAACAAAAAGAAGATGGGGTAGTTGCAATCATAAAAACGAGCTAAACTTCACTATCACACTCGCCCAACTACCCTTAAACGCTATACGCTACATAATAATTCACGAACTCTCTCACATAAGATACAAAAACCACAAAAAAGAGTTTTATGCAAATATCTACAAATACATGCCCGATTTTAAAATCCAAGAAAAGATTTTAAAAAACTACTCTCCCTTGCTATAAATATCTAACCTCTTTCACCCTTAAATTTAAAACCTTTTTCCATCTCTATGGCTTCGTCTCTGCCATAGACTATGATCTCTTTATCTACCTCTATATCTTTTGCATCTATCTTATCTGGATAATCTACAAAATTAAGTATATGCTTTATCGTATTTATTCTCGCTTTTTTCTTATTGTTGCTTTTGACTATCGTCCAAGGAGCATATTGCGTATGGGTGGAGCTTAACATCATAAATTTTGCCAGCGTGTATTCATCCCATAATTTTTGACTTGCCTTATCTACGGGAGAAAACTTATACTGTTTGAGTGGGTCAGTCTCTCTGGCTTTAAATCTTTTTGCCTGCTCATCCTTGGAGACAGAAAAGTAAAATTTAAATATCTTTGTGCCACTTTCAACTATCATTCTCTCAAAATCCGGTGCATCTTTTAGAAATTTATGGTGCTCTCTCTCAGTACAAAATCCCATAACAGGCTCAACCATAGCTCTGTTATACCAACTTCTATCAAATAGCACGATCTCTCCGGCACTTGGAAGATGTTTTGCATATCTCTGGAAGTACCACTGAGTTCTCTCTTTTTCATTTGGCTTTTCAAGTGCCACTATCCTGGCACCTCTTGGATTTAAGTGCTCAGTCACCCTCTTTATAGTTCCTCCTTTGCCGGCTGCATCTCTTCCTTCAAAGATAATCAAATATTTCAAGCCTTTGTCTTTTACATGATTTTGAAATTTAAGCAGTTCTACCTGTAATTTTCTCAGCTCCTTTTCATACTCTAAAGTCTCCTCTTTTACCCAAACCTGAACTTTTCCCTTATGTTCATTCTTATCCTTACCCATCTTTTTTCTCCTCTTGGTTTGTTGTTTTTTTATGTTTTTTAGCAAAACCAGCACCTTTCTTAACTTTTGCTACAAGCCCTAATTCATTGATCATAGACCGATAATCAACTCCAACTTCATGTAGTTTTGCAAAACTTGTTGCTATAACAGCTATAGTATTTGGTACTTCACCTCTCTTTTTATATGCTTGTATATTTTTTTCACTAACTTTTATCAATTTACTAAATTTTGGCAGCGTGATTTCAGCATCAAGCAACAATTTTTTAAAATCTATAAATGTCATATGAAACCTTTAAAAATAATCATGAAAATATTATACCTTATTTATCAAAAACTGTATATAAAAATATCTAATTACCATATTTTATTACCATAGAATGGCTCTAATTAACACAAAAAATAATATTTGAAAAATATTTAACAATATTATGATAAAATTGTGTTATGAAATTTTTAGAAAACACAAAATTAAAGAAAACTATACTAAAGTTTGTATTCAAAACTTCCTCGCAACCTATAAGGTTCAAAGATTTGCTTGTAGCAAATGCTTATCACAATGAAGGTATGCATGTTGATCCTGAAAAACTAGGCTTTAGAATGAAAATCAAAAATGCATATATAGTATATGCCATAGTGAGCACGGTAGTCCTTTTGCCACTCTTAGCCATCACTCATACTCTATTTGAAAAATTAGATCTCCATGCCTCGATTATTGCTACTATTATCATCACTTCCGCATTTTTTATAGGTTTTCAATACTTTCACGCCTGTATAAAAGACAAGATGGCAAAGCAGAGAATCAAAGATGCCTGGAAGATACACTTTCCATACTTTAGCTATGAAAAATATAGCAAAAAAGTAGAAGATATATTTAATGAAGCCATGAAAAAAGAGATCAAAAAAAATGACCTCCAATCTTTTGTTATGAGCAGGCTTTCTGAGGGATAGTGCTTACTTTAGCTCTCCCCAGTTTTTTCCTATCTCTACCGATACTTTTAGTGGAACT
This sequence comes from Campylobacteraceae bacterium, assembly GCA_027055635.1. Classification (GTDB taxonomy): domain Bacteria; phylum Campylobacterota; class Campylobacteria; order Campylobacterales; family Sulfurospirillaceae; genus JAADIZ01. The sequence continues at coordinate 10,432 of JALUMZ010000056.1, read as the reverse complement.
TTTAGTTTATAGATATTTTCCATAATCTCTTGTGCTCTTTTTGAAAAAATTTGTGCCCTCTCCTCTTTGACCTCAAATATCAACTCATCGTGTATTTGCAACAGAAGTTTTGCTTCATCATCGAGTATGTCAGAGGATATCTTGTTCATTGCCATCTTGATAAGATCAGCAGCACTTCCTTGGAAGAGCGTGTTTACAGCTTCCCTAAGATATGAAGCATGAAGCATGGCATTTGCATTTTCAAAATCAAAATATCTTCTTCTGCCCAAAAGAGTTTGGCTATAACCACTCTCTTGTGCCCTCTGCCCTACTTGATGCAAGAACTCTTTTACTGTTGGAAAGGAAGAGAAGTAGCTATCTATATACTCTTTTGCCTCCTTTGTGCTTACATGTATAGTTTGCGAAAGTTTTCTTGAACCCATACCATATAAAAGTCCAAAATTGATACTCTTAGCAACCCCTCTCTTCTGCTTTGCCAACTCCTTGCCAAATATCTTCAAAGAGGTTTCATAATGTATATCTTTGCCCTCCTTAAAAGCCTCTACTAAAGCTCTATCTCCACTAAAGTGGGCAAGTAGTCTTAACTCTATCTGTGAATAATCAATCCCAACAAAAGAGTAACCTTTTTTAGGAACAAAACCCCCTCTTACTTCTCTACCTAGTTCACTCTTTACGGGTATATTTTGCAGGTTTGGATTTTTTGAACTTAGTCTCCCTGTGGCTGTACCGGTTTGCAAAAATGATGTATGAATTCTACTATTTTTATCTTTCAAGCCCAACTTATATAGAGGTTCTATATAAGTTGATTTCAGTTTATATATCTCTCTGTATTCTAAGATTTTTGGTATCAGAGGGTGGTCATCTATAAGCTCATTTAGCACTTTTTCATCTGTACTGTACCCTGTTTTTGTTTTTTTTATCACTCTTAGATTCAAAGCTTCAAAGAGAACTTTCCCTAACTGCTTGGTTGAGTTTACATTAAATTCTAAACCGCTTAATTGAAAAATCTCGCTTCTGAGTCTCTCTATGATGCCTAGACTTCTCTTGAGTAAAATTTCAAAATACCTAGTATCTATCTTTATGCCCTCTTTTTCCATGTTCAAAAGAGTTTTTATGAAAGGAAACTCTAATCTTTTAGCAAGGTCAAGCATATTTGGCTCTAAAAAATCTATGATTTTATTGTAAACTTTAAGTGTCATCCATGCATCTTCACTTGCATAATTACACGCAGCTTCTATATCAACCGAAGCAAATGTTTCACCTCTTTTTACCGTATCTTTAAATTTTACCATGGAGTGGTTGAAAAATCTCAAAGCAAGAGCATCAAGACCTATAGTTTTTTCAGGATTTAAAAGCCAGGCTAAAATCATAGTATCTGCATAAATATCAAAGCTGATTCCAAAGTTATTTTCTATAACTGCTAAATCAAATTTTAAGTTCTGTCCGACCACTCTACATGTAAAGAGTTTTTCAAGTGCTTTTTTAGCATCACTCATGCCTACTTGATCTCCAACTCCCAAGTAACTATGAGATAAGGGAACATAATAAGCCTCTTGCTCATTTAGCGCAAAAGAGAAGCCGACAATTTTAGCACTATATGCATCTATTGAGTCTGTCTCCGTATCAAAAGCTAAAAGTATACCCTTTTCAACTTTTTCCAATACCCCAAAAAGCTTCTTGGGAGTATCCAATAAAATTGCTTTAAAACCTATCTGCTTTTTCTCCTCTTTTGGCGGAGATATGGCTATCTTTTTTAGTATATTTTTTAATTCATACTTTTGCAATTCATCGACAATCTTTACCAAAGGCTGATTTGGAGGAAAATAGAAACTTTCAAACTTGTCTGATATATCCAAATCACCATAAAGTGCTACCAATTTTTTGCTCAAAAAAGCACTATTTTTACTCTCAAGTAAGAGTTTTTGTGCTCTTGGATTTCTCACTTTGTCTATATGTTCATATATATCTTCAAGAGAGGAAAACTCATCAAGCAGAGTCTTTGCTCCCTTTGCACCTATCCCTTTTACCCCCGGTATATTGTCTGCACTATCTCCGACAATGCTTAGATAGTCTCCTATTTTACCAGGGAGTACACCAAATTTTTCATAACATTTCTGTTCATTTATATCTATTTTTTTAATAGGGTCATAAAGTGTGACTATATCATCATCTATCAGTTGATACAAATCCTTGTCATGGCTTACTATGCGTACTTTTATATCGTTTTTTTTCGCAAACCCAACAGCAGAGGCTATCACATCATCTGCCTCGTAACCCTCTTTTGAGTAGCACTTAAACCCCATCTTTTCTATCCATGAGATTGCTACGGGTAGTTGTTTTTTTAAATCTTGTGGAGCCTCTGGTCTGGTTGCTTTATAGTTAGGATCTATCTCATGTCTAAAAGTTTTACCTTTTGCATCAAGAGCGAACAGTATATAGTCGCTTCCTAATTCATTTTTGAGTGAAAATATAAAATTTGCAAATCCTGTTAAAAGCCCAGTAGGGAAACCCTCTTTGTTTTTGAGATTTGGCAAAGCAAAATAGTTCCTGAAAAAAAATCCAAATGTATCTATAACGGTTAAAGTTTTCAATTTTTCATTCCATCAATCGTTTGCAAGAACAGCTCCGTATCCATACCCTCTTTTTCCAAGATGGCCACAGCCATATTTATACTTCTCTCACCTAATGGCGCATTTACGGGAATAGCGGTTTTTAGTATCTTCAAAACAAGAGAATAATCTCTCAGCTCTTGGGCTTGATTATAATCATCTGAAAATCTTATCATTTTTACCATTTTATCTTCAAATCCCCAGTGCTCAAATATCTCAGAAGTTACATCGGCAGTTGTAGCATCCACATACATTCTCTCTACAACCGAAATATCATAAGCTGTCTCTATCTCTGATTTAAATTGATACACCTCATCATTTCTGACTATTTCATCAGCGATCAGTATCTTTCCTGTATCTTGCAAGAGTGCTGCCAAAAATAGCTCTTCAGTCATAGAAGAGTTTATCTTTTTATACCATTTCACCACCAAAGAACTCTGCAAGGCAGATATATTTACAAACTCTTCGGGAGTAACACCATAAGGCTCCATATCAACATTTAAAAGCTTTTTGACAGATATGCTTGTAACCAAAGATTTGGTAGTTGACATACCAAAAAGAGAGATTGCTTGAAGTACACTCTTAATCTCTTTATTAAAACTATAAAGAGGCGAATTTGCAATTTTCAAAAGATTTGCAACCAACATCGGATCAGACTCGATCACTTTTGCTAAATCACCTATGCCGCTATTTGGGTTTGAACATACACTATTTACCTGCGCAAAACTCTTTGGAAGAGGAGGAAGTGCCTTTATCCTATCTGCTATATCATTGACCATTTTTACTCCTTAACTCTTTTGCCAAAAATTTTCCTGTGAAGCTTTTTGTTTTTTTATAATTTTTTGCTAACTCTTCGGGTGTGCCCATAGCCACTATTTTTCCACCATAGCTTCCACCCTCCGGACCCATATCTATCACAAAATCACTATTTTTTATTATATCCATATTATGCTCAATAACCAATACGCTATTGCCTAGTTCTCTTAAATGGTGTAAGACTTTAACCAGTCTGTCTATATCTGCAAAATGAAGCCCCGTAGTGGGCTCATCTAGTATATAAAGAGTGTTTCCGGTATCTCTCTTACTAAGCTCTTTTGATAGTTTTATCCTTTGTGCTTCACCACCACTAAGCGTTACTGCATTTTGCCCTAGAGTGATATATTCTAACCCTACATCACATAGAGTCTGAAGTATTTGTCTTATCTTTGGAATTGGCTTGAAAAATTCATAAGCCTCTCCTACACTCATCTGTAAAATATCGGCTATAGATTTTCCTCTATATAAGATCTCCAAAGTTTGAGCATTATATCTTTTGCCTCCACATGTATCACACTTTACCATGATGTCTGGTAAAAAGTGCATCTCTATCTTTATCTCGCCCTCACCTTGACACTTTTCACATCTTCCCCCTTTTACATTAAAGGAGAATCTGCCTATCTTATAGCCTCTTAACTGTGCCTCTTTCGTCTTTGAAAAAAGAACTCTAATCTCGTCCATCACACCCGTATAAGTTGCTGGATTGCTTCTTGGAGTCCTGCCGATTGGACTTTGATCAAGATATATAACCTTATCAAGCTGTTCAAGCCCCAAGCACTCTACTCCAGAGATTTTTTTTACTTTTCTAGCTCTGTTTAAGAGCTCTTTTGCGACAGGCAGAAGAGTTTGGAGAATCAAAGAACTCTTTCCGCTACCACTGACACCTGTGATACTGACCAAGTTCCCAAGTGGAATTTTGACACTTAGGTTTTGTATGTTGTTGATATTTACATTTTTGAGTTCCAACCATCTGTCTTGGGGATTATTGTGTCTATAATTTATAGTTTTAGTTCCATTTAGATACTGAGCAGTAAGAGTGTCGCTCTTTTTTAAATCTTCATAAGTCCCGCTAAATATAACCTCTCCGCCAAATTTTCCAGCTCCTGGACCAATATCTACTATAAAATCGGCTGCCTCTATTGTCTCTTTGTCATGTTCGACTACTATGACGCTATTTCCTTTTTGTTGCAAATTTTTTAGTGTCTCTATCAACCTTAGAGTATCTCTTTCATGTAACCCGATACTAGGCTCATCAAGTACATACATCACTCCTGTAAGACCGCTTCCTATCTGCGAGGCTATTCTTATCCTTTGAGCTTCACCGCCACTGATACTCCTTGCATCTCTGCCCAAAGAGATATACCCTAAACCAACATTATATAAAAAGTACAATCTCTCTCTAACCTCTTTTAAGATAGGTTTGGCGATCAACTCTTGCTGATTTGTAAAGTATGCAAAATTTTCAACATTTTGGAAAAATTCCAATGTCTTATCTATAGGTAAGTCTAGTATATCTCCTATCCCTTTATCGGCTACTTTTACCGCTAAATGTTCAGGTTTTAATCTATGACCCTGGCAATTATCACAAACTTTCTCACTCATATACTCGCCGATATCTTTTTCATCTTTTAGCATATTGTAGGCTATCTTTATAACGCCGTCAAACTTTCTTCTTAGTCTGTGCCTCTTCCAAGTAAATACCGCATCTTCAACACCACCATGTAAAATTGCCTTTTTTTGATGCTCTTCTAGTTCGCAAAATGACACTTTTGTATCGATTTTACTTGCTTCACAAAAAGCTTTTAAGTATTTTGCATAGTAGCTTTTATTGAAACCGTAAAATATCTTTATAGCACCCTCTTCTATGCTCTTGTCTTCATCTATTATCTTTGACATATCAAGAGTATATCTTATGCCTAATCCATCACAAACAGGACAAGCTCCTTTTGGTGAATTAAACGAAAATGATAAGGGTTCTAATAAATCAAAACTTATCTTACAATCAAAACAGGCTCTATGTTCACTATAGTGAATCAATGAGCTAGAGAGCCCAAGCTCATCACTATTTAAAATCTCAACTTCTAACTCTCCATAGCTCTCTTTGAGTGCTTTTTCTATATCACTTGCAACTCTTTGTCTATTCTCCTCTTTTAGAATCACTCTATCTACGACAACTTTTATAGTGTGCTTTTTAGTCTTACTAAGCTCTATCTCTTCGTCAAGTCTCACCATCACACCATCAACCATAGCTCTAACATAACCTTTATGCCTTAGAGACTCTATAAGATCAGAAAATGCTCCCTTCTTTTCCCTTATCAGCGGAGCCAAAAGAACTACTTTTGAATTTTGAGGAAGCTTCAAAACCTGTTCAATTATATCTGCTCCACTCATAGAAGATATCGCTTTGCCACACTTGTGGCAATATTGTGTTCCCACCCTGGCATAAAGAAGCCTTAAATAGTCATATATCTCCGTAATTGTTCCAACGGTTGAGCGAGGGTTTTTGCTTGTTGTCTTTTGATCTATCGCAATCGCCGGTGTCAAACCCTCTATCTTATCAACCTCCGGCTTGCCTATTCTGTCTAAAAATTGCCTGGCATAAGAAGATAAGGATTCCATATATCTTCTTTGACCCTCAGCATAAAGAGTATCAAAAGCAAGGGTGCTTTTTCCACTTCCGCTAAGTCCTGTAAAAACTACAAGCCTGTTTTTTGGAATTTGCAAAGTTATATCTTTTAAATTGTGCTCTTTTGCACCATATATTTTTATCATCATATTCCTGTTAAAAGTTTATTTAATGTTAAAGCAAACAGAACAACATATAAAATCATCAACAATTTTTTCTGCAGATCTCTTCTTATTATATGTGAGCGTTTTGCTCCAAAATAGACACCCACTAATGAACCGCAACCTAGGATTACTCCTGATCGATAATCCATAAGACCATGCATAGAGAAGCTAATAAGCCCTGAAACTGAAGAAAAAACTACAAAAAGTAGTGAAGTTGAAACTGCTCTTTTTATATCAAAATGTAAAAATCCCACCATAATAGGTGTCAAAAACAGAGCACCTCCTATGCCTATACTAATAGCTATCATACCGACAAAAAACCCGACAAAAAAGAGTAAGATTTTTGATTCATTTGGAGGCGCTACCGGCTCAGGGGGAGCCTTGAAAAATTTATATAGTGAGCCAAGTAGCGAGAGAGCAAAAAAAGCAAGTAAAACCCAAGATGGAAGATGTGAGACTATATATCCGCTAAATTGTGCACCTAAAAATCCACCTAGTCCTAAAGTTATACCATGTTGCAATCTTAGCATTTGATTTTTATAATTCACAAAAGAACCAAAAACAGAAGAAAAAACCATAAGTATGATCGATACACCAATGGCAGTCTTTACACTATATCCCAAATAGATAAGACTTGGTACCAAAATAGTACCTCCACCTATACCAAAAAAACCAGATGCAAATCCTACAATAGCACCTAAAATCAATAAAACTATAAACATATCTATCCTCTTTGAAAAAAGATATTATACTCCAAGAGCACTTAAGAATACCTCTAGCAGTAAGTGTGCTTTAATCAATAATTTAAATAATTTAAACTATAATAGTGTATAAAATTTAAAGAGGTCAAATGAAAAGCACTATTGAAGATTCTACTAAAATCTTTTTTGAAGATATTTTAGGCTTAAGAGTTACACAAGCAAAGACTTTAGGGAAAAATTTCTACTGTGCGTCAATTCCTATATACCAAAATAGCTTGGAATTAAATTGGTTTCTTTTTTTTAAAAAACCAACCATAAAGAAAATTGCTCAAATTTTATTGCTAGAAGATGATATAGATGAAGACGGCATAGATGATTTGTTAAAAGAAGTGTCAAATCAAATAATCGGCCTAGCAAAAGTAAAACTTGAAGAGAAAAATCCAAATATATCATACAGACTAGGAACTCCTGAGTTTCTTGGAAACATATCTGCCCCTATACCCCTAAAGCTAAGTAATAATATCTTGCACAAAGTGTGTAATAGAACATTTTTAATAGCGCAGAAAGCAAAAAATGGATAAAAGTAAAATGGATCAGGACGATAAAGATTACTTAGAAGAGAAACTATTGTCCGGCTATGAAAATCTACTTGACATAAATGTTGATTTTATAGCAGAACTTGGAACAACATTTTTAACTATAAGTGAATTGCTCAAATTTGAAAATGGTTCTGTTATTGACCTAGGAAAGCCTGCGGGTGAGAGTGTAGAACTGTTTATCAATAAAAAAATTTTTGGGAAAGGCGAAGTTATGGTCTATGAAAAAAATCTAGCTATAAGAATAAACGAGATTCTAGATTCAAAAAGCGTGATACAATACTTCAAAAAAGAGATAATGTAATCATGAAATTTTTTATACTGTGTCTGGTTTTTGTCTCTCAAATTTTTGCAGTTAATCTTCTAACTTATAATCTATACGAGAGAAGCGACAGGATTGATTTGATGTTATCATTTGACTCTCCGTTTGATGGAAAAATTTTTCAGGATAAAAAAGGTGATACGATAGCATTAAAACTAAACGATTTAAGCTACAACAGACTTATAAAAAAAGATATAAACTCAAAAATAGTACAAAAAATAACAATAGAGCCAAACAAAAATTTCCTAAAAATTTTCATAGAGAGCAAAAATGGCATAGGAGTAATCGCTTCAAAAACTACTGATGGTTTTGGATTGAGAATCAGAGTCAAACTTACAAGTAAAATAAAACAGAACAGAACAAATACAGTTGGTTTTTTACAAAAAAATACAAAACAGATAAAAGCTGATAAGAGCTCATTGGATAGCAGATATATGATTGTTGTAATCATACTGTTTCTCTTGCTAGCGCTGATGTTTTGGATAAAGAAAAGATACTCAAATAACAATGTAACTATAGATAAAAATTCTTGGCTTTTTAAAAAAACTTCTGGAAATCAAAAGGGCATCAAGTTGATATTTAGAAAACCGATTGATTCTAATAATTCAGTTGTATTATTAGAATTTGAAAATCGCAAATATCTTGTCATGAGTGGAAATTCAAATATTTTATTAGACACTTTTGGAGAAAATGAAGTCCAAAGTAAAGGTGATTTTGAAAAAGCTTTTGAAGATAATAGAAAAAAACTTGACGATTTTTTAAAACTACAAGATCAAAAATTAGAAAAATACAAAGCTAAAGCATCTGATGATTTTAGCAAGGATTTTGAATTTTACAAATGATAAAAGCAAGTGAAAAAACTCAAAGAGTAAAATATATGAGACTTTTAGAAAAATTTCTAAAGAGCTCAATTACAATCTTAAAGCTAGAAGATTTTAACTACGATTTATTTCAAAAGAGATCACTTAAGATATACAATCTTATAAAAAAGATAGACGACATCAGAGTTGATTCCGGATACTTTAAATCTCTTCAAAATTTTGTAGAACTAACTATGTCAACTCTGGAAAATGAAAACTTAAAGGCAGAAGAAAAAAGATCACTACTCCTTAAAGAAGTCAACCTGATAGATAAAAACAGAAACAAAAAAATACAAAAAAAAATCAAACATAAAAATGCTATAAGAGATGACTCATGAACAATAGTACTGTTTTTATTTATATTGTGATATAACTAAATGTATTTTTATGCTTAAAGAACACACTTGCAACATGTCAAATAAAGAGTCTTATATAAGGGTATTCCTAGCAACCCTTATGATGCTGCTTGCTTTTTTATATCACTCTTATATTGTTGCTGGCATATCTATAGCCGTTTTTTATACAGCATATAAAAAATTTTGTTTTATATATTATGCTTTCAAGATAAACGAATTACTTTCACAGAACAATCACTACCTTGCACTTTTGCCAAAATACAACACCTCTTTAGTTTTTATATTTAATAAAAATGGAGATATTGTATTTGGAAATCAAAAAGAGAATGCCATATATAAAAAAACTAAGAAACTTCAGGATATAGGCAGACTTGACCCCCAAGAATTACTTGAAGCAGACAAAAATATCAATGCAACTTATGAGTTTAACTCAAAACAGTATAAGATTGAGATAATACCTGTGAAAAAAGAGAATTTATTGCTTGCATATTTCACAGATATAACAGAAGTCATTCAGCTAAATCATGAGATAGAAGAGACACAAAGCGAAATCATATATGCCATGGGAGAAATAGGAGAAACTCGCTCCAAAGAGACAGGAAATCATGTAAAAAGAGTTGCTGAGTATTCAAAGCTTTTAGCGCTTTTGTATGGCTTGGATGCAAAAAAAGTAGAAAAATTAAAAATGGCTTCGCCTATGCATGATATAGGTAAAGTGGGCATTCCTGACGCCATACTAAATGCACCAAGAAAACTAAGTAAAGATGAATTTGAGATTATGAAAACCCACGCACAACTAGGGTACAATATGCTAAAATACTCTAACAAAGAGATACTAAAAGCAGCAGCAATTGTTGCAAAAGAACATCATGAAAAATTTGACGGAAGTGGATATCCTTATGGATTAAAAGGTGATAAGATACATATATTTGGTAGAATTACTGCTATAGCCGATGTATTTGATGCACTAGGGAGTGAACGAGTATATAAAAAAGCATGGGAATTAGAGAAAATATTAGAGTTTTTTCAAAAAGAAAAAGGAAAGCATTTTGACCCAATACTAACAGAGCTGTTTTTGAATAATCTAGATAAATTTCTTGAAATCAGAGATAAATATAAGGATCAATTTTAAAGGCCATTATATTAGGCAGCACATGAGGTGGAAATAAATTTGAGTGAAAAGTTGTCTTGATTTTTCAGAGCATTATCGAGTTCACCAGACTGATCTTTATATGTATTATAAAATTCATTTAAACACTTAGAAAATTTTGGATACAATGTATACCATTTAATTTGTTCCATGTGTTATTTGCTTATGATTGATAGACAACGACTGAGTTGAGAAATATTTGAGCCGCAGGGTCAAATATTTCTCTCCAATG
>JALUMZ010000055.1 GCA_027055635.1 Campylobacteraceae bacterium | reverse complement strand
GTTATATTTTGGTTCTATATTTATATAAAATTTACTATTTTTTTCTAAAAAATCTATATTTACAAAATCTAACTTTCTTGCACTCATTTTGTTTTTAATTATTTTCTTAAATGAGCAAACATAACTCTTTTTGTCAAGTGCCTGAGAAATTGTACGGCACTTAATGGGTTCATTATCTATTATATGCAAGACGGAATATGGTAGTTTGTTCTCTTTTGCACTATTTAAATATATATCTAGCGCAAAGATATGTACAGATATCGTAAATAATAATAGTAATTTTTTCATGTGAGTATTATAGCATATTAGGCTTGTTACGATATAAGTGTATATCGTAACAAGTATATTAGAGTCAGGGGACCCTAATATACACTATAATCCACTTGATTTCATAAGAGTAGAAATAATTCCAAGTATCGGCTCTACAAATACAGAAGCCACAATAGTAAATGTTAAAGTGATGCCTACTATGACTTTAATTGGCGTTGATGAATTTGCTATATATATATTACCGTCTTCTGTGATGGGATCTTTTAGAAACATATATACTATAAGTTTCATATAGTAATATACTGCTATAGCAGAGTTTATTACCATTATGACCGCTAAAATAACATGCCCGCTATCTACAACCGTACCTATTAGATAAAGTTTTCCCCAAAATACAGAAAAAGGAGGCATGCCGGCTAGCGTAAACATAAATATAGCCATTATTGTAGCCATCATAGGAGAGACTTTTACCATTCCTGAAAATTTGGTAAATGGATGTTGATATCTACTATCCCATAAATTTTTCTTATGTCTTGCAATCCACAGCATAGTAAATGCTCCTATATTTGTAAACATAAAGAGTACCCAATACAAGAATATCGCTGAATTTGCCTGTGTACTACCTATCATCAAAGCAGTCAAAACAAATCCTGCATGAGCGATAGAACTAAATGCCAACATTCTTTTCACATCTTCTTGAACAAGTGCGGTTATGTTTGCCAAAAACATAGTGATAACTGCTAAAAATATCAATACATCTTCTACCCAAGCTATTTGTGCATGTAAAAATATATCCAAAAATCTAATAGCTACAACAAGTCCCGCTATCTTTGGTACTACTGACATATACCCTGCAAGAGGAGCTGAACTTCCTTCATAAACATCTGGCGTCCAAGTATGTGTCGGCACAACAGAGAGTTTAAACCCAAGAGCTATAAGCATAAATACAATGCCAGCCAATATCGCCGACCCAGGTGCATAATTTCTAGCATTTAAAACTTTCTCTATGACTGATAATTCTACACTTCCTGTAAGCGCATAAAATACAAGTGAAGACAGAGCAAAAAATCCTGCTGCCAATGCGCCCATAGTAAAATACTTTATAGCAGCTTCAAATGCTTTATTTCTATTGTGCATTGCTATTAGTGTATATAGTGATAAACTCGCTGTCTCTAGACCTAAAAATATCAATATAAGATTATCAGTAGCAACCATAAATTGGAAACCTACAATCATAAACAAAAAGAGTGCATAATATTCTGCTTTCTTAAACTCTTTAAAAGGCTTATTGCTAAGAGCAGTGATGATAAAGAGTGCTGAACTTATAAGTATGATACCTTGTGCTAAAACTGATATACCATCTACTAACATTACATCAAAAAATCCTCGACTTGGTCCATTTAAGCCAATGAGTGCTGTAAAATCAATAAAAATAAACAAAAGAGTTAGCATGACATAAAAACTTTTGCTTAAATTCTTTGCAAATAGATCTATACATATAATAGCTAATGCTCCAAAAGATAAAATAGCCATAGGCGCTAAAAGTGCTATATTTAGACTATCAATACTAACCGAGATAGGACTTATCATTACTTTGTACCCCCTACGCTATTTACTCTTATCAATAATTTTCTAGTATCAGGCAACACAGCCTTCTTCTGCATCAAGTTGATCATCTTTTTAACACTCATGTCTATAGTAGTTAAAACAGGTTTAGGATAGACACCCAAGATAATAACAAGTGCTACCAAAGGAATCAATGCTGCAAATTCTCTCTTGTCTAAATCTTTTAACTCTCTGTTTTCTTGCTTTGTAACTTCTCCAAAAAATGATCTTTTAAACAGAACCAGCATATAAACGGCTCCTAAGATGATGCCTGTTCCTGCTAAAAGCGTCATAAACCAGTTTACCTTATAAAATCCTAACAGCGACAAAAATTCTCCGACAAAACCGATAGTCAAAGGTAATCCAACAGCTGCCATCATCATTACACCAAAAATACCGGCATATCTAGGCATCACTGTTGCCAACCCACCAAACTCACTTATCGTTTTGGTGTGCCTTCTGTCATATATGACTCCAACCAACATAAACAGAGCTCCACTTACAATTCCATGACTTAACATCAAAAATATAGCTCCCGTTATACCCTCTGCATTCATAGCAAATGTTCCGATTATGATAATACCCATGTGTGATATCGAACTATAAGCGATGACTTGCTTCATATCCTCTTGGGCATACGCTACCATCGCTGCATATATGACCATAATTATAGCTATAGTTGCTATAGGGTATAAAAAATATACACTAGCATCAGGAAATAGAGGAAGAGAGAATCTTACGAAAGCATAAGTTCCCATTTTTAGCATCACAGCTGCAAGAAGAACAGAACCGATAGTAGGTGCCTGTCCATGTGCGTAAGGTAACCATGTATGAAAAGGAAACATAGGAACCTTTACGGCAAATGCTATAAAAAATGCACCAAATAACCAAAGTTGCATATTAAAAGGTAAAACTAAAAGATGCCAATCCGGAATAGAAAAACTCCAAGTTCCTGTAGCTATAAAATACTGATATCCAAGATACAATATACCAACTAACATCAAAGCAGAGCCGGCAAATGTATATAAGAAAAATTTAATAGCAGCATATATCCTCTGCCCGCTTCCCCATGCACCTATGATATAAAGCATAGGTATCAAAGATAGCTCCCAGAAGATATAAAAAAGTATCATGTCCAAACTCAAAAATACACCAACAAGTGTCATCTCTAAGAAGAGTATTGTAAGCACTAGATTTTTTATATCTTTTTTTATATTTAAACCTATCAAAGATACAAGAGTCATGAATGTACTAAGTATGACTAAAAATAGGGATATGCCGTCAACTCCCAGGTAATAACTTACACCAAACTGTTTTATGAGAGATACATACTCAACAAATTGAAAACCTGCATTATTTGTATCAAATCCTATCCACAATACGATAGAAAATATAAACTCTACAAAAGTTACAACAATACCAAATGTTTTGATACTGTCTTTATTTATAACAAAGCCAAAAAATACTGCAACTAGCGGAAAAAATACGATTAATGATAATATATGTTCCATCACTTACTCCTACACCATCGGTCTATAAAAGATTGCTAAAGCAAGTAGTACAACTGTACCAACTATCATCCATCTAAGCATATCAGATAGGTTTCCGCTCTGCATTTTTCGACTCTGTTGCCCACTCTTATATAGCACCCTTGCTATCAAGTCAACACTAAAGTCAATAATTCGCACATCTATCTGCTTCCATGCAAATTTTGAAAGTGCATAGTAGGGTTTGAAAATTGCCACCTCATACAACTTTGGTATGTAGTATTGGTTTTTAAGCAATAGATACAGAGGCATAGTCTCTAGCTGTTTGCTAAAGCCTCCTCTTGAGTATTTATATATAGTTGCAACTATCACTAATATAACAAATGCCGAAGTTAAAAATATCAATCCAACCTCAGTTGAATGAGACATACTAAACTCATATTTATCCAATACTTTAGTTACAAACTCCTCAAACGGATGCTCAAAAAATCCTGCTATTGTAGCTAAAATTCCTAATGGCAAAAGAGCCCAAAGGACAAATGGATATGTTTCATGAGGATGAAAACCAAACTTTTTATAGACTTTATCGCCAAAAAATACCAACATAACTAATCTAAAACTATAAAAAGCAGTCATTCCTGCTCCTATAAAGAGTGCAAACCATATATAAAAATTACCTCCATTAAATGCTGCAGCTAAAATCATATCTTTACTAAAAAATCCTGCAAACGGATAGACTCCACAAAGTGCCACCGAACCAACAGCCATCAAAATAGCAGTATATGGCATAGCATTAAACAATCCACCCATCTTCTTGATATCCAGCTCATCATCCATAGCATGCATCACATTTCCAGCCCCCAAGAAGAGTAAGGATTTGAAAAATGCATGTGTCATTAGGTGAAATAGTGCTATCCAGTAAGCACCTAACCCGGCAGCTACAAACATATAACCTAGCTGTGAGAGTGTGGAGTATGCGATAATCCTCTTTAAATCTCTGTTTACAAGTGCCATAGATGCAGCAAAAACCGCAACAAAAGCACCTAGTGTTGCTATTATATGCCCAACTTCCGGTATAAGCATAAAAAGATCACTTGCTCTAATAACAAGATAGACTCCAGCTGTTACCATCGTTGCTGCATGTATCAAAGCTGAAACCGGAGTAGGACCCTCCATGGCATCTGCCAACCAAGTATGAAATGGAAATTGAGCTGATTTTCCCATAGCGCCTACAAAAAGAAGTAAACCAATAGTAGTAACTATGCCTACATTTACACTTCCAACATGGGCAAAAACCTCTTCATAACTAAAGGTACCAAACTGCCAATAGATCAAGAATAGCCCCATAAGCATACCAAGGTCAGCAACTCTATTCATAATAAAAGCTTCATTTCCTGCCCAAGAGGCACTCTCTTTTTCATACCAAAATCCAATGAGCAGATATGAACACAATCCAACACCTTCCCATCCTATAAACAATCCTACGAAATTATCACTCATGACAAGTATCAGCATAGAGAAAACGAAAGCGGATATATATGTAAAAAATCTGTTATATCCCTTATCGTGCATCATATAACCCATAGAGTATATATTTACAACTGATGAGACTAAAGTAACTGTAACCATCATAACAACTGATACATTATCTACAATAAAACCAAACGGCAAACTAAGATTGCCTGCACTTATCCATCCCATCATCTTTACATGTAAACTTAGGCCATCATATACTGCGAACATAAGAGTCAAAGAAGAGACGAAAGATAGCAGCAAAAGAGCAGAAGTTACAAGTGCTGTTATAACATTTTTTTTCTTTGCCGTAAAAAGCAAACTAAAAAGCGAGCCAACAATTGGAGCAAATAGTGCTACATATAAGTACTTTTCCATCATCAACCCTTCATCATTTGTAAACTATCAAGATCAATTGTACCACTTCTCTTATACCAAAGTACCAACAGACCTAAACCAACAGCAACTTCACTTGCTGCAATAGCGATTATAAAAAATGAAAATATTTGTCCGCTTAAATCACCATAATATTTTGATACTGCCGCAAACCCTATATTTACAGCATTTAGCAGAATCTCTGTTGAGAAAAAAAGCATCAAAAGATTTTTTCTCCTTAACACCCCTACAATACCTAATGAAAACAAGATACCCGTAAGAGTCAAATAGTGTGTTAGAGTTATCATTTTTCACCCCTTGCTACTTCTATATTTGTTGGAGTCTCTTCCATCTTTACTTTCACCAAGACGATTCCTGCTATCATAGCTGCCAATAACATAATAGCGGCTACTTCAAATGGTACAAGGTACTTAGTAAAGAGAATTAATCCTATCATTTGAACATTTCCAACCCCTTGTAGAGTTGGATATATAGCCTCAATTTTTGTAGAAAATATTGGAGCCATTAAAATAAATATAGTAAAAATTGCGGACAATACAGATAAAGTATAGATAATTTTTTTAAATTTAATATTCTCTTTAACATCTCTTGTGGAGTCAAAGAACATCATACCAAATGCATAAAGTGCCATTACTGCACCTGTATATACAACGATTTGTACAACTCCTAAAAAATCAGCATCTAGCAAAAAGAAAAAGCCTGATATAAATATCATACCTCCCGCTAATGCACTCATTGCGTAGAGCGCATTTTTACTAAATACCACTATCCCAAACATTCCAATCACTAAAATTGAAAATGTATAAAATGCTATCGCTTCAAACATATCTACCTCAATACGCTAATGGTGTTTTTTTGACAAATTTATCAGCATCTTTACTCAATGCACCAAAACCAGGAAACTCTTTTTGTTTTTTTGCCTTAAACTCATCGATAGGAGTTAGCATATCCTCTCTTAACCCAAAATGAGCTCTCTGCTCACTTGCATGCTCATAATCATCGCCATGCACAATAGCAAGTTCAGGACAGACTTCAGCACAATACCCACAAAAAATACATCTGCCAAAGTTTATACTATACTCCGTGACAAGTTTCCTGCTATTTTCATCTACTTTTGTATCTATTTTTATACAATTAGCTATGCAAATCTTTTCACAAAGTCCACATCCTATACATCTCTCATGTCCACTTTCAAAAAGTCTCAAAAGTTTATGTATAGCTCTGTATCTTGGAAACATTTGCAATTTTTGAAGTGGATATTGAACCGTATGGATATTAAATTTAATCATCTCTCTTAAAACAATCCAGAGACCTACAAAAAGTTCTCCTTTTACCGCTCGTGCTGAAAATCGTTTGAATCTTTCCCAACTGTTTTGAGACTCTTTTTCACCTTCAAAATATATATATCCAGGAGTTGCATTTCTATTTTTAAATCCTCGTAATTCCATATTTTACTCCTATACCAAGACTATGCCGGTAATCAGCACATTTATCAACGAAAGTGGCATCAACACTTTCCAACACAACCACATCAACTGATCAGGTCTGATGTGAGGCCAAGCTGCTCTCACCCATAAAAATAAAAATATCCACAAAGAGACTTTTAAAAGCATGGCAATCGCACCGGGAATAAACCACATATCGTTGTAGCCTCCTAAAAATATGATACTAACCATAACCGATATAGTTATCATATTTGCATACTCACCGATAAAAAATAGACCCCATCTCATACCAGAATACTCAGTAGCATAACCAGAGACTATCTCTGCTTCAAACTCAACCAAATCAAAAGGTGTTCTGTTTGTCTCTGCAAATCCTGCTATGGCAAAAAGCACAAATGCTAAAGGTTGCTTCCAAATAAGCCAATTTGCCACACCGCCTATCTGATAATCATTCATATCTATCAAGGACAAAGAACCTATCATCATGATTGGAGCCAAAATAGACAAACCGCTTACTACCTCAAAACTCAAAAGCTGTATAACTGCTCTTGCACCACCTAGCAGCGACCATTTATTTGCACTACTCAAGCCTGCCAAAAGAGGTCCGTACATCCCAACTGATGCAGCACCCATTATGAAAAGCAAACCCACATTTATATCTGAAATGATAGGATGAATTGTGTATCCAAAAACTGTAAACTCTGGAAAGTAAGGTACTGCAGCCACTGCCACAAATGCTGAAGCTGCACCAATAACCGGTGCTATGATAAATATAGGTTTTATAGCATTTTGCGGTATGATATCCTCTTTTGTAAAAAGCTTTATACCGTCTGCTGCCAACTGCAATAATCCATAAGGACCAACATGCATAGGACCTAGTCTCCTTTGCATAAATGCAAGCACTTTTCTCTCTATAAATGTTGCAAATCCTGCCATGGCAGCTACAACAGAGAGGACAACTACTGCTTTGACTACTGTTTCAATTATCAAGGCTGTTTCAATCATTTTGTACACCTTTTATCTCTACTTTTGCATATCTATATCCATCCTCAAAAAATGGCATAACCTCTAGTTTTGTATCAAAAGTCGGCAAATATGGAATCATCCCTTTTATCTGGTGGTCATACTTGATTGCAACTGCAAGCTTTGCATCTTTTGTGCTAATCAAAACCATAGAACCATCTTTAAAACCATTTGCTTCCATATAATCAGATGAGGCATACAGTGCTCCTGCCTCATTTAACTGATGAGCTCTGTTTGTAAAAGCACTAAACTGCATCACCGGATTTGCTAGATAGACTACACTCTGATCACCAAAATCTATATCTTCTATCTCTCCAACCTCATCATTTGCCTCAAAACTCTCTACATCTAACAGATAGCCTCTGTTTTCAACTCCTGAGTTTAAAAATTCATTTGGCAATTCATCAAACTCTTCACTCTTATACCCGCTTACTCTTCCAAGCTCAAAAGTATAATCTATAGTATTTTCTGCTTTTAATCCTAATTCATTAGCCAAATCATTCAAACAATATCCATCAAAACTAAGAGCCACATTTGTCGGAACCACCCTTTTATTTAATGAAGTAAATGTACCCTCTTGTTGATTCAGTGCCGGGAAGCTAAGATCGCCTTTTCCTAGTGCGCTTAAATTGAAATCTGCTTTTACATTATACCCAGCAACTTTTTTCCCGACTTTTTCATCTAAATCACAAATCAGAGAAACTCCGAGTGTATTTGTTTTTGAAGGTATGATTAGTATTTCAAAATTTGTATATCTTTGGATTAAACCTAAAAGCTTAGCTAAATTTTCTGCTCTTTTATGGTTATAAAGATCCTCTCCTGCCACTAAGAAAAACTTATCTTTTTTCATAAGCATTTTTTTAAGTTTAGTATCAAAATCATCATCTAGTCCAACAGTGTCGTATAGACTATTTTTATCAACTTCTATCTCTTTTTCTATTTTTTTACTGACAGTTTTAACAACCTCTTTCTCTTCACCGCTCTCTTCATCTTTAACTATCTCTTTGACCTGTTCTTTTACAATCTCTGCTATGGTCTTCTTCTCTTTACTGTGAAAACTCTCAAGATATTTGAGTAAATTTTCAGGCAATCTCTCTTTATCTCCAAAGAGATCTAAGACAAGATATAAAATAGACTCTTCAACTCCAACTTTATGGTTGATACAGAGCATATTTTTGGAGTATCCATCCACTATAGGATCTATAATCGGATGAAAATAGAGTCCGGCACCCTTGTTCATAGTCAATGCATTGTTTATGCCATACCCAACATTTGGATTATCACTCTTAACATAAGAGCCGACACTGACTACAAAATTACTATTTTGCAAGCTTTTTATATCTCCGCTATACAAAGATTTACCGGCTGTTTTTCTAAAATTTTCTAAAAATCTTTTATAGGCATATGCATCATCGTTTACAAGTTTATAGCCATATTTTTCTTTTAGCTTTTGTAGTATAAAGGCTTCTTCATTTGTGATAAAACTATCAAATTTTATAGTATCAGCCTCCTCCTTAAAGAATTTGACTGCTTTTTTCATAGCTTTTTGATCTTTGCCCTCTCCCTTATTTTCAAAATCATATCCATATCTAATGCCACCATGCAAAGGAGCATAATTATAATCACTGCTTACTCTGAAAATTTTCTCTATTGGGTCTTTTATATTTGTCTGCTTAACATCATAGTATATCAAAGAGCAATCGCTACTGTGTGGATTTGATGCCGGTATCTTTTGAAGCTCCCAAGCATTTGAGCTGTATTGAAAATCACTTCCAACCAAAGCTCCAACCGGGCAAACTGCAGTACACTCTCCACAATTTGTGCACTCTAGCGTATCTGCCCCACTAGCAATCCCAATAAGCGACTTTTGTAGTTTGTTCCACATAGCATATGTATCTTTTGGTGCAACCTCTTTCCACTCTTTTGGAAGTGCAACTCCGCCTCTAGGCACGGTTTTAAGCACAGATTCGCCAATCATATCCTTACAAATCGTTACACACCTTTCACAAACTATACAGAGTGATGAATCATAATGTATAAAACCCCACTCATGTACAGGTCTGATGGTATCGGCTATAGAAAACTCTTGATGGTCAACACCCATTTCAAGAGTATAATTTTGCAATTCACACTCACCACTTTGATCACAAACTCCGCACTCAAGAGGATGATTTGTATCATAGACCTTCATTATGGCCTTTCTTTCGACCTCAATCTCTTCGGTTTTAGTCGTCACTGCCATACCATCTTTGGCTTTTGCATTACATGAGTATGCTCTCTTGCCATCTATCTCTACTAGACACAATCTACATGCAAGCGTAGGTGAGCAGTTTGTTAAATAGCAAATAGCAGGTATAAATATACCATTTCTTCTTGCAATATTAAGTATATACTCCCCTTCGTTCGCCCTACACTGTTTTCCATCAATAGTTACTGTTATATCGCTCATTAATTTTCTCGCTTAATAATTTTTGCTATCTTGTAGTAATACGATTCATCGCCATTTGCACTTGGAAGCAGTGCAATGGTACCCTTCAACTCTTTATCTAACATAAACTTTCTTCTATACTCTCCATTTTCGGTTATCACGAAAATATCATCATCATCTTTAACCTTTGCCACTAATGCAAATTGCTGTGAACCAATCAGAAGCTCTTCCTCGTCCCTGTTTAAAGGGGGGCAAGTATAGACAACACTTCCATCAAAACTATCTAACTGAGCAACTTCTTGCAATTCTTGATCTGTATCACTTCTCTCTAAAATATCTTCACTGTTTTGAACAAAAACTTTAAAATTTCCATACTTTATAAAAAGATTGATGATATTTGCTATATTTTTTCTTCTAGGATGATTGTAAAAATCATACCCTAAAACTAGCATAGGCTTTGTAGATTTTTTATAAATTTTATCTATCTCTCCTAGCTCCTCTTCACCGATATTTGACTCTGCACTTATGTAGCCATCATCCAAATTATCAAAAAAATCTTTAGTTTTAGTATCAACATTGCTATTTGACAGTAACTCTTTTGCCATAATAGCCAAGACTCCCTCTTCGCTTCCTGCTTCATATCTACTTTGAATTTGGGCTATACTAATCATATTTTTATCTTCTATAGCGCTTAAGTAAACAACAGATCTATTTTCTCTAAGCCTTTTTAATATACTCTTTTGTCTTGATGGCATAAATCCCATAACCAGTACAAAATCAGAGTTTATAGTATCAGTATAAGTATCTTTATCCCCACTATCTAAAAGTGATAAGAAACTCTCTCTCAAAGCTCTTCTCCACTACTTTTTTTAACCACTATCATCCAATCAACTTCATTGTATTTGAGTGAATTCATCAGTGTATATCCAGCCTCTTTTATCAAATCAGCACTCTTTTGAACAGGAGAAAAATCACCAATTTCAAACATAAATATACTAACTTCACCCTCTTTTCTTTCACTCATTATCTCAAGCATTCTGCTGTAAAAGTTCTCTTTTAGGTGTCTTAAATCATATCTTTGCATAACTTCTCCTATCTGTCTATTTCGCCAAAGACGATATTTAGGTTTCCGATGATAGTTACAACATCAGCCAAATAGTGTCCAGGAAGTAACTCTTGCAGTAAACTCGTATGCCAAAAACTAGGTGCTCTTAATTTTAATCTATACGGATATGCCCCACCTTGAGAATTTATATAAAATCCCAACTCACCTTTTGGAGATTCGGTTGCAACATATACTTCGCCGACAGGAGGTCTCATACCCTGAGTTACCAACACAAAATGCTGCATCAAAGAGTAATTTTGAGTCATAATCTGCTCTTTTGGAGCCGATATATATTGCGGTGCATGAGCCATGATTTCCGGCTCTGTTTTATAGTACATAGCTATGACTTGTCTTATGATTTTTATGCTCTGTCTCATCTCTTCCATATGGAGCTTATATCTTCCGTAACTATCACAAGTAGTACTGACCGGCACATCAAAATCAACCTCATCATAAAGTTCATAAGGCTCCTCTTTTCTGATATCCCATGCGATTCCGCTACCTCTTAGAGATGGTCCGCTACATCCCCAATTCTGAGCCATTTCAGGTGTGATAACCCCTACTCCCTCTAGTCTCATCTTCCAAATTCTATTTTGATCAAGCAAACCCTCATAATCAGCTATATCGCTAGGAAGCTTATCTATAAATTTACTTAGTTTTGTTATCCAATTTTCGGGCAAATCAAGTGGAACTCCACCTATTCTGACAGCAGAGTGAGTGAGTCTTGCTCCGCAATAATCTTCCATCAAATCCATTGCATACTCTCTTTCTCTAAAAGCATACAAGAAGATAGTCATAGCACCAACATCAAGTGCATGAGTAGCTAACCAAAATAGGTGTGAAATTATACGATTTAACTCTAGTAGCATCATTCTGATAGTTTGTGCTCGTCTTGGAATCTCTAAATCCAACAGTTTTTCTACTGCATGTGCAAAACCATAGTTATTTGAAGTAGCAGCTATATAATCCATTCTGTCTGTTGTTGGAAGGAATTCATTATATATCATATTTTCTGCCATCTTCTCCATACCACGGTGAAGATAGCCGATATCCGGTACAGCTTTTGTAACCAACTCACCATCTAGCTCAAGTATAAGACGCAACTGCCCGTGTGAACTTGGATGCTGAGGACCAAAGTTGATAATCATAGTATCATCTTCTCTCTCAAAAGCTAAATTTTCAAAAAATGGTTGTAATCTATTGACTTTTTGCATATTAAGGTCTCTCTTTTAGGGTTACGCTATCAGCTTTTTTTAGGCTCTTAACTAAAAATACACCACCATCTTCCTGATAATCAGTCTCAACAATCTTTGACGAAGGCTTTTCACCAAAAGGAACCTCGTGGTGAATTCTAGAGAAGTTATAAGTATCATTTTCATCAACCCTAGAACTATCTCTATTTTCAGGTCCAATTATATCTCTATACTCTTTGCCAAAAATTTTATCTATCTCATACCAACTCGCCTCTTCATCTCCATGAAGCGGATATGATTTTTTGAGCGGATGATCGTACCAATCTTCAGGCATCAAAATTCTTTTCATGTAGTGATGTCCGGTAATAATCACACCAAACATATCATACATCTCTCTCTCACCCCAATCAGCACTCTTATATATCTTTGAAACTGTTCTTATCTCTCTATTTTGTTTTATAAAAAACTTAATCCTAACTCTTTTTCTTTTGCTAGTTGAGAGTAGTTGATAAAATATCTCAAACTCTCCACTCTTCTCTAGCCAGTCGATTGCACTAAGTTCACTTAAAAAATTATACTCTAACTTGTGTTTTAAAAATGTCAAAACTTCAACATTTTCATTTGCGCCTATATATACGACCAACTGCCCCCGCTGGATATAAGCATCTTTGATATCAAAATTGGATTTGAGCTCTTCTAAATCTTTAGCAAAAATCTCGTCACTATTTACTTCTTCTTTTGGGACTTGTGGAGCTACCCAAAAACGATCTGTATAGTATGGTTTTTTCTGTGCATTCTTCTTTTGTGTAAATTTTCTCATCATACCAACCTTTTAGGCTTAAGTTTTCTTGATGCACTCTGGGTCCGCAATTTCTTTTGTAAAAGCATAAGTGCATATTGCAGTGTTTCAGGTCTGGGCGCACACCCCGGAAGATAAATATCTACGGGAATTATTCTGTCTGCTCCTTGAACTGTGGCATAAGTATTAAACATCCCACCTGTATTTGCACAACTACCCATACTTATAACCCATTTTGGTTCGGTCATCTGATCATATAGTCTTCTCATAAAAGGAGAGTGTTTTTTTGTCAGAGTTC
This sequence comes from Campylobacteraceae bacterium, assembly GCA_027055635.1. Lineage (GTDB taxonomy): Bacteria > Campylobacterota > Campylobacteria > Campylobacterales > Sulfurospirillaceae > JAADIZ01. Next base: position 31,613 of record JALUMZ010000055.1, on the reverse strand, counting down.
CTGCTATTATCAATACATCGGACTGTCTAGGGCTTGCTCTAAATATCGTTCCAAAACGATCAAAATCATATCTGCTAGCACCTGTAGCCATCATCTCTATTGCACAACAGGCAAGTCCATAAGTCATAGGCCACAAAGAGTTACTTCTACCCCACTGAATCAACTTATCAACCGTTGTGAGTGCAACGGGAAGCCCTGCTTCACTTAGATAATTTATTTTATGCTGTGCCATTCAAGCGCTCCTTTTTTCCAAGCATATACAAAACCTATGGTAAGCAAGATAATAAAAAGAACCATCTCCGTAAAACCAAACCAACCTAGAATTTTAAAGTCAACTGCCCATGGAAACATAAAAATAATCTCCACATCAAATAAAATAAACAAAAGAGCAAAAAGATAAAATTGCGCAGATATCTTGTTTGGCTGTTTTGTAACTTCTGGACCACACTCATAAATGGTGAGTTTTAACTTCTCATTATCCAACCTTGCCATTTTCCTACTAACTACTCTTGCAAGAACAGTTACTGCATAAAAAGCAACTGAAGCAAAAACAAGTAAAAAAAAGGCACCAAAATATGGGTGGCTAAAATCCATATGTGACAAAGGTGTCATGGAAAATCCTTCTTAAAATTTTTTTAAAATATTAAACTATATATATCTTTTAAATGACTATTAAATAATCATACAGATGTATGATATAAAAAATATCTTTTAACCTTGCTTAGAAAACCATATTTGTATAAATTTTAAAACCCCAATCAGGCATAGAACTGTTATAAATTTTATTAGTGGCTCAACAATAAACTCTTAAAATTTAAACAATGTACGGATGTCTAATATTTTTCTAAAGAATTGATAAACTCATCAACAATATCTTCTCTTGTTGCCCAAGATGTTACAAGTCTTATAGCAGACTTTTCTTTGTCAATCTTTTTCCATACATAAAAGTCAAAATCTTCTTCAAGTTTTTTTACAAGATTATTTGGTAAAATCGGAAAAATCTGATTTGTTTGAGGCTTGGATAAAAATGAAAATCCACTCTTTTCTATAGCTTTTGCCATCTTTTGTGCCATCAAGTTTGCATGGTTTGCTAAATCAAAAAAAAGACTATTTTCAAAAAGGCTCATAAACTGCACTCCCAAAACTCTACCCTTTGACATTAATGCACCTTTTTGCTTAAGATTGTAAGCAAAATCTTTTTTAAGATTATCACTGTTTATCACGATAGCTTCACCCAAAAGTGCTCCATTTTTTGTTCCACCTATATAAAAAATATCAAGAAATTTTGATAAATCATTTAAACTTACATCGTTATCTTTTGAACTCAAAGCAGAACCAAGTCTTGCTCCATCCAAAAAAAGATATAAAGCATTTAGCTTGCAAAAATTTGATAATTTTTGTAATTCATCTCTTGTATATATAGTACCGAGTTCTGTCGAATTTGATATATATACCATTTTTGGTTTTACTACATGTGGAGCTTCATCATGCTCGCTTAAAACTTGTCTAATATCCTCAACATAAAGCTTACCATCATCACTCTTTATACTATTTATCTTATGTCCAACAGCTTCTATGGCACCGGCTTCATGGATATTTATATGCCCACTATCTGCGGATATTACAGATTCATAAGGCCTTAAAATAGAAGATATAACTATCAAATTTGCTTGAGTTCCGCCTGAAACGAAATATATATCACAATTTAGATTTCCAATTTTATCCTTAATTAACGCTTTTGCTTTTTGAGTATATATATCTTCTCCATATCCCTCCTGAGGCTCAAGATTTGTATGCATCAGAGCTTCTAAAATCTCCGGGTGGCAACCTTCACTATAATCATTTTTAAAACTGTATTTCATAATTTTATCCTATTTGTTGCAAATAGCGTATCTTAGGCTAAAGTGGATAATTCCAAATATCTTACAGCTTAACCATCGGCAAAACCATCTTTTAAGGCTTTTTAAAATAAATTAGTGCTCGACACTTTTTAACCTTTCATAAAACCCATTGGTTTTTCCTCCCCAAAGGCACCCTTTAGCTCTCTTTTTATACTCTTTTGGAAATCTTCTAGGGTAAAAATAGGTTCATCTTTTATTGCTACTGCAAGAGCTGTATTTTTTAAAACAACATTCATCTGTCCTCCACTTAGAGGAAAAGTGGCAAGAGATTTTATATTAAAATCTTCACTATACAGAGCATTTTCCGGTAGCATTTTTCTCCAAAGCTCAAGCCTTTGATTAAAATCTGGCTTAGAGAATTCTATCTTATAATCAAATCTTCTTGAAAATGCAGGATCTATACTCTCAAGTAGATTTGTAGTGGCAATTAAAACTCCATCAAATCTTTCAATCTGTTCTAAAAATATATTTTGCATTTGATTATGCATCTTATCAGCACTAGAGTTAGCTCCAAGTGAGCGAGAACTTAAAAACTGATCAGCCTCATTTAAAAGCAATATAGGTTTGCTCTTGCTTTTTTGGCACAAGTCCCTATATGCATCAAAAATATTTCTGACATTTTTTTCACTCTCTCCTATGTATTTTGAGAGAATTTTAGAGCAATCAAAACTTAAAACTCTTTTTTTCATAGTTTTTGCCAAGCTAAGAGCCGTCATTGTTTTTCCAGTACCTGGAGGTCCATAAAAAATAACCTTTGCATCTATACCGCTTCTTCTATTTTTTATGCCCCACTCTCTTAAGAGCTTCAAAACATTTTGATTGACCTGTTTGAGCAAGGTATCTAAAACCTCTCTTGTTTTTGGGTGCAATACAACATCATCCATGGTTGTTGCAGGCTCGATAAGCTCAAATAGATCTTGTTCACTTATAAGCATATCTAGCTTAATTTTCTTATTTTTTTTATCTTTATTTGGATGCATAATCTTTTGCAGCACCTCTTCACTAACAAAAAAACTCCTTGTTACTCCTCCAAAACTGCTGAGCATCTCATCATAATCAATCAATAGTGATTCTATAAGCTTTGAGCCATCTTCCAGTAGAGATCTGTTTTTCATCTTTTCATAATCATCCAAGCTAATGAGGTTTACAAGGGTATTCATATCTCTTAAGTTTTCAAATTCACTTCCATACTCCTCCTTTAAAAGAGCTAGAAATATCAATTGTTCTTTTATATTTAAACCATTTTCCTTAAATATCACATCAACAACCATCTCTTCTTTTGTCACTTTTATGCGCTCTTCTATCCTTGTTTCTAACTCTTGGAGTCTATTTTTCAGTCTATTTATACTCGGAGAGTTTCCAGCTATACTTTGTCTTGTTTGAGCCAATTTTCTATATAAATCTATCCTTGAGAATTGATCCTTTAGATACTCTAAATGGTCGAGATATGGTGTTATTTCAGGAAGAGAAATCTCTAGCGTTCCCTCTTCTAATATCTTTAAAAAAGATGAGCTTACCATCACCACACTATTTAAAAGCTCCAAATTTGAAACTTCAGAGTAGTTGATGCTCAAAAGATTCTCCTGTGTAACCCAGCCTTGTTCTATCAAGTTCTTTATCAAAGAGAGGTGACTTAGGTATTCATAACCCTCAACCGTAAAAATATCTTTTAAAAGATCTACTGCAAGAACTTCCGTGTTGCCGATAACATACTGTTTTACTAAGTATCTTAGTATTTGGGCCTCGGCAACTGAACACTTTAGGCTACTATAAATCTTGCTCTCTTCTATCTTTTCATTTTCTAAGAAGTCTATTAGGTATTTTAACACTATTTTGAAAAATCCCCTTTAGCTATCTGCTCTTTAAGCACCCTTTTTAAAACTTTCCCGGTAGCATTTTTTGGTAACTCTTCAACAAAGTAGATTGTTTTTGGCAGTTTAAAGTTTGCCAAGTGTTTTTTCAAATACTGTTTTATTTTTAGCTCATCTAGTACCACATCATCTTTGGGCTGAATAAATGCAACGACATCCTCATCACCACTACTATTTTTGATACCGACTACGGCGACGCTCTCAACGCCTTCAAATTTTGCCAACCACTCTTCTATCTCTCTAGGGTAGATATTTATACCTTTTGAGATTATCAGATCTTTTTTTCTATCTACTATATAGATAAAACCTTCATCATCAACCTTGCCTAAATCTTCAGTTTTCAGCCATCCGTTTACGATAACTTCATCTGTTGCATCCGGACGATTTAGATAGCCCTGCATCACATTATCGCCCTTTACGATAATCTCACCTATATCTCCAACAGGTAGTTCTAACATCTCTTCATTGACAATTTTTACTTCATATCCCGGAAATGCCGGACCAACAGATAGAGGCTTTTGCTTATTTAATAAATTTGCAGCAACAACAGGGGATGCTTCACTAAGTCCGTAGCCCTCTATTAGCTTTGATTTTTTGAATTTGTTGTTAAATTGATTTAGCGATGCTTCACTCAGCGGTGCTCCTCCTGATATAAAAAGCCTTACTTTATGAAAGAACATAAAATACCAAGGAATCTTGGCTTTTAAGAGTGCATTATACAGTGTCGGGACTCCTAAAAATACTGTAACTCTTTTTAAAAGTACCTGTTTTAGAACCTTTGCAAATGGAAATACTGATTTTACAATCACCATTGACGAACCGGCAAACAGTGGCAACAGTACAGAAGTTGAGAGCGTAAAGGAGTGAAACATTGGTAAAAAAACTACAAATCTATCACTCTTTTTTACTTCAAAAACCTCCACTGCCCCAATAGAGTTAGATAGGATATTTCTATAGCTAAGCATAGCACCCTTTGGTTTACCGGTAGTCCCTGAAGTATAGATGATACAAGCCAATTCATCCAGTGTAGGCAGACTCTCAGGCTCATCATCGCCCAAAGCAGTAGCATCCATCTCCGCAAAACTGTAGTTGTTTTCATCTAAATCATCATACTGTTCGCTCCAGACTATCTTTTGAATTTTAGTCGTCTTTATTAAATCTTTTGTCTCTTTGGAAAATGACGGTGAGCAGATCAAAAGCTTAGCTTCACAATCATTTAGTATGTATTCAAACTCACCTTTTTTCAAGAAAGTATTGATAGGAACTGCTATAGCTCCGATCTTTGTAATAGCAAATAAAGAGACTACAAACTCGATAGAGTTGCCGACAATCATGGCAACTCTATCTCCTTTTTTTATACCGCTAAATTCTAAAAATCTAGCAAATGTATCAACATCTTGTTTTAGCTTTAGATTTGATATCTTTTTATCATCTAAAAATAGAGCAATTTTTTTAGGATTTTCTTTCTCATTATTTTGAATAATCTCATAAAAATTTTGATACTTGTAATTCAACATTTTAGAACCTGTATTTAAGCGACAATGTTAGAAGATGAGCACTTATATTTGTAAATTCGCCCACCATGTGTTGTATATTGGTATCTGCTGCCGATATTGTCCTGTCATCTTTACTGTCATACAAATACCCCATACCAAATGTCATTTTATCACTATATTTATACTCAAATCCCACAGAGTATAGTTTTGCATCAGAACTTGGAAGCTCAAATCCTAATGATGTTGATGGTATAGGAGTTTTATCTATTGCAAAACCTGCTAGCAACTTCAACTTATCGTTATATTGGTGCGTAACACCAATACGATAAGCATTGCTATCTTTCCAGTTTTTTGCGATAGGATTATCAAAAGATGGCACCAATATAACTGGGATTGGGCTTTTATAATTAAAATCCAAATCTTTATACTCTGACCAATATGTTCTGTCAAACTCAAATTCTACTGTTGTTTTACCATTAAATGTATATGATGCCGCAAAAGCCAAAACAGCTGGAAGAGGTATGCTTACACTAGCCCCTCCGTCATAAACTCTTGTACCATTAAGATAGAGTTTAGAGTTTCCCTCCTCTTTCAAATCCACATTTGATCTGTAAGTTAAAGCAAATTTTAACTCTTTTGTAGGTCTATAAGATAGGGCTAAATTATATCCAAACTCTATAGTATCGCCCTCTAAATCTCTTTGCACATTTGTACCGATTAAAGATGCATCACTCTTAACTATACCATGACTATATATAGCTCTAAGTCCACCACCTATAGAAAATTTTGGGCTAAGAGCATATGAAATAACCGGATTAAACTCTAAAATTTCAAGTGTAAACTCTTGTGCGTAAGCCTTTTGAAAAGGGGTTTCCCATTTTTTGGAGAGCCCACCCGGAGCTGTGATACTAAGACCGTATCTAAAACCACTATAATCTTTTGAACTTAGAAAAATAGTAGGAACAAAAAATTGCTCCGTTTGAGATGATCCATTTGCCGGAAATCCAGCCACAGTACCTGTATAATCTAGTTTTGGAAGATTTATGTATGTAAAATCACCCTCAAACAGAAGTGCATTTTCATTAAAACTCATATTTGCCGGGTTATAGTAAGAGCTGTCAGCTCCACTTGCATTTGATACATAAGCACCACTAAGTGCCGTACTTCTTGATGACTGCTCCGGTATCCTCCATCCGCTCGCCACCAATAGACTAGAGGCAAGAATAGTCGCTGTTGTAACTTTTAAAACTATATTTTTCATTTGATTGCTCCACTTCTAATATCTGAAAACCATTTTGTTGCCATACCGTAAGCAACACTACCGCATCTTTGATGCACGAAAGGTTTTGTTGGGGTCGCTACAGGAATATAACTACTTGGGATTGGTGATAAAGTCACATTTTTTGCGCCATTGGCGATAAATGTGTCATAAGCTTTTTGGGCACTTAGAGTAAATGGTATGATTTCATCATCAACACATCCGATTATGTTCATTTTTGATTTAGGAGTCCAGTCATATACACCATTTTGTGCAAATCTTACTCTAGCAGAATTGTTGAGATTTCCTTGGTAATCATTGATAAAGCTATCTTTGAAAAGTTCATTTGCATAGTGTGTATTAAATCCATAATCTCCTATTGTAACATCTGCTAATCCTAAGGCTACATGTATAGGTACCGTATCATAATCACCGCCAAAAAGGTCTATACTGTTAAATATATCCGGTTTCACTACTAAGTCACTGATATTTATATCATCATAGGCTTTAGAGTATGATGATGCTATCTCAGCTAAAAATGCAGGATAGACCATCTTCATATTTGCATTCAAATCAAAAGCAGCCAATCCTTCAACATCATAAGGTCCAGCCATTGGAGCAACACCCATCAGCTGAAATTCAGAACTATGGTTTTCTTCTATATCTTTTGCTAAAGCCATTGTTACATAGCCACCCTCAGAGTAGCCTGTCAAATAGAGCTGACCATTAAATAGCACATGATTATCTGTCATATATTTTACACTTGCTCGTATCATATCAAGTGATGCTTGAGCTGATTGTTTCATAACATATGGGTGCACTTCACCTTTGGAATCACCAAAACCCACATAATCTGGAAAGATAGAGGCAAAACCTGCATAACCACTTAACAGCAGGGCATCAGGATAGTAGTGTTGTGTTTTTTCAACACTTGTAGGAGCTTCGCTATCTAAAAAAATTGTTCCATGATTATCACAAACCGCAGAGAGAGAAAAGCTTTTTCCTAAACTTGCAAGATAAGCCTTGTATGCATCTGTAGGAGTTGGAATGACCAATAATCCTGAAGCATTTATGCTATCTCCTTTGATGTTTGTTGTTTTATATGTTATCTTTACAGCTTTATATGCAAAAGCATTTGTTGCATTTGCATCAATCCCACTTGCCTTAACCATACCTAGTATAGTAGAGGCATCTATGTCGTCCATAACTTCTGAACTAACTAGATTGTTGCCGACCGCATTAGCACCCTCATTTCCAGAACCTCCACACCCACTAAAAATTATGGTTATACCAACCATAATACCCACAAACAAAAGCTTAAACATTTGCTTCATACAACACTCCTATATTAATTTTTTTCTATCAAAGAGTACAAGAGTTTTATCTCTTGCTCCCATATGTCACTATTTGTCGTCTCAAGTATCATAGGTATCTCATCAATTCGCTCATCATTCATGATTAACCTAAAAGCCTCCAAACCAATTTTTCCCTCTCCTATGGATTCATGTCTATCAACACGACTACCAAGATCCGGCTTAGAATCATTTAAGTGCATACCTGCTAAATACTCAAACCCGACTATTGTATCAAATTTTTTCATAGATTCATCATAAGTCTCTTTAGTTCTTATATCGTAGCCTGAGGTAAAAAAGTGGCAAGTATCTATACAAACCCCCACCCTTTGCTTATCTATACAGTTTTTAACCAAAAAACCTAAGTGTTCCAATTTGTAACCCAAATTACTTCCCTGTCCGGCAGTATTCTCTATGACAAGTTTTACATTTTTAGTTTTTCTTATAGCTTCGTTCATGGATTTACTAATAAAATCCAAGCACTCCTCTTCACTTATCTGCTTTAGATGGCTTCCGGGATGAAAATTTAACTTATCCAATCCTAGCTCTTCACATCTATTTAACTCATCTATAAAAGCACCTAGGGATTTTTCTCTTTTTTCAAGTTCCGGATGTCCAAGGTTTATCAAGTAGCTATCATGAGGCAATACATATTTTGGCAATATACCTGAGAGTTCAAGATTTGTTTTAAATTTTGATATAGTCTCTTCGTCAAGTGGTTTTGCAACCCACTGTCTTTGGTTTTTGGTGAAAAGTGCAAAAGCTTTTGCACCGATTTTCATAGCATTTAAAGGGGCATTAAAAACTCCCCCGCTCGCACTGACATGTGCTCCTATATATTTCATTTATTGTCCTTATTGTAGTTTTTTTAATTTTATTAAGATATGGTTCATTCTATCTTTGAAGTAGATGGTTTTGTCTGTTACTCTATAAATTATATCGTAATTTTTTGTTTTTATCTCTTGCAAAAATCCGCCTTGCATCTCTATCTTACCCACTCCACCGTATATCTGACTTTTGTCTAATATATCATCAAGTAGGTTTGCATAGTGTTGATATCCAAAAAATCTCCTGTTAAAATCGATTCTGTCTGTACAGTATCCATTTATACAAGCATCATTTCCAATCTCTACATGTAGAGTTAGTTTTCCAAGTGTAAATATCTCTATGCTCTTGTATCCATCTGCCTTTTTTACAAAACCACTATCTGCTATAGCTATGTCTTTTGTCTTTATAACTATCTTATATGGGGCTGAAAATTTTATTTGGTGTTTTATAGAACATCCTGCCAATAAAAAAAGAGTAAAAAATATGATAAATAGATTTTTCAACATACATACTCTCCTCTTCTCTTCTCCCTAAAATATGTTCCCAACTCAGCACTAACCATACCAAAAAGAATCAAAAAAGCACCAAAGAGTTGGGGAGCACTTAAAATTTCATTTGCAAAAAAATAACCAAAAACTCCTGCACTTACAGGCTCCATCGTAAAAATTATAGCTGTTTTAGCAGGAGTCGTGTATCTTTGCATCGCGGTCTGCACACCAAAAGCAAAAACTGTAGCAAATAAAACAGTCACTATAAGCGCATAAACAAGAGTTGAATCGATATGACTCGGCATAAAATTTCCATCAAAAGCAAGAGAAGAGAAGAGAGAAAAAACTGCAACAACAAAAAGCTGAATTACCACTAGTAGCATAACATCATATCTTTTTGAATATCTATCCGTAAATACAATATGCAGAGCAAACATCACAGCGCATATAAAAGCATAAAACTCTCCTAAACCAAAGCCTAAACTGCCTCCATAAGTGAGAAAATACAATCCTACAGCAGCTATCAAAGCACCAAATATGGAGTATATGGAAGCTTTGGTTTTAAATAAAATATAGAGCAAAAAAGGGACTATTATCACATTTAGCCCAGTTAAAAATGCCACAGTTGAAGATAGCGTCATCGTCAATCCAAATGTTTGAAAAGCAAAGCCTAAAAACATAAATAGACCTAAGACAAAACCAGCTTTTATGGTTTGCAAATCTATCTTTTTAACTCTTTTATATGAAAAAACTGCCATCAAGAGTGATGCAAATAGAAATCTCCAAAAAAGAAATATAAATACAGGTGTGCTATCTACTGCCTCTTGAACGATAAAAAATGTGCTCCCCCAAGCTAGTGCCACTAAAAACAGTAAAAAATCTGCACCATACTCTCTAATTTTGTCTTTTAGCAAACATCATCCTTTTAGTCAGTTATAATTTTACCTAATTTTACACAAATTTAGGAGTTTTTTCAAAAATATACAACAAATATGAAATTTATCTGCTCTTTTTAACTCTATTTTAGTTATAACTGCTAGAATTATGGTTTAAAATGCTAAGGAAAAAGATGGATACAATAGTAAGCATGAAAAATGTTGATAAATATTTTGGAGATTTTCATGCTCTTAAAAATATAAATTTTGAAGTAAAAAAGGGTGAGATTGTTGTTGTTTGCGGACCTAGCGGCAGTGGTAAATCAACTCTTATTAGGTGCATAAACAGACTCGAAGATATTGATAGTGGAGAGTTGCTAGTCGATGGCATAGATGCCTATGATAAAAAAACAAAACTAAATGAACTGCGAGCCGAAACAGGTATGGTTTTTCAACACTTCAACCTTTTTCCCCATTTAACAATTTTACAAAATATCACAATTGCTCAAACAAAAGTAAAAAAAGTCTCAAAACATGATGCCGACGAAGAGGGCTTAAGACTTCTTGAAAAAGTGGGGCTTGTTCAAAAAGCAGAAGGTTACCCAGGAGAGCTAAGCGGAGGTCAAAAACAGAGAGTTGCGATAGCTAGAACACTAGCCATGAAACCTAAAGTTTTACTTTTTGATGAACCTACAAGTGCACTAGACCCAGAGATGATAGGCGGTGTTCTAGATGTCATGAGAAGCCTCGCAAAGGAGAACTATACTATAGTATGCGTGACCCACGAGATGGGATTTGCTAAAGAGGTTAGCAATAGAGTGGTCTTTATGGATGAAGGTGAGATTTTAGAGGAGGGCACACCAGAGGATTTCTTTACTCGCCCAAAAACCCAAAGAGCAAAGAAATTTTTACAAGAAATATTGACACATTAATATTTTTTAACCTTTTAAATAACTATTTCTTTAAGGCAAATCCTCCCGTTGGCCTGAGCCTCACGAAATAGTTACTTAAAAGGTTAAAAAAATTCAAAGGAGAAAACATGAAGAAAATTATAGCTGCATTACTTATAATGCTTGGGCTTAATTTGGCTGCTGATGATATCGGCTTATGGCAAAAATCGACGCTAAATGCGGTTTTACAAAGAGGGGAACTTAGAGTTGGACTTGAAGCGGGATATATGCCCTTTGAGATGAAAACTAAAAAAGGCAATATTGTTGGTTTTGATGTTGATATGATGAAAGCTATGGCAAAAGCTATGGGTGTAAAATTAAAATTAGTTCCAACTGCTTGGGATGGCATCATCGCAGGTCTTCTTACCGGCAAATATGACATCATAGCTTCAGGTATGACAGTTACTCAAGAGAGAAACTTAAAGATAAATTTTGCAAATCCTTACATCAGTATAGGTCAAACAATACTAGCAAATAAAAAATACGCTGGAAAGACATGGCAAGATATTGATAAAAAAGGAAATACTGTTGTAACTAAACTAGGAGTTACAGGAGAAATTGCTACAAGAAAAATGTTTAAGCACGCAACTATAAGAACATTTGACACAGAAGCAGATGCTGTTCAAGAAGTAATGAATGGAAAAGCTGATGCATTTGTATATGATAAACCATACAATGCTATTTTTTATGCATCAAAAGGAAAAGGTAAATTGGCATTTTTGGATCAAGATTTGACTTATGAACCATTAGGATGGGCTGTAAGAAAAGGTGATCCTGATTTCCTTAACTGGCTAAATAACTTCTTAAACCAAACAAAGCATGATGGTCTTTATAAGAAAATTTATGACAAATGGTTTAATAGCACAAGATGGCAAAAAAAGGTAATGTAACTTGTCAAAAAAAAATAAACCTATTTTAGAAAATAAAACCTTCGGTCATATCTTGGCCGCAGGTTTTTTTATACTTTTGGGGTACGCTCTTTTTATAGCTTCATCAAATATGAACTATATTTGGAAGTGGAATAGTGTACCAAAATATTTTGCATATCAAAAAGATATAAGTATCCAAGCCCCATTTGATGGAAAAGTTTTTCTGAAAAACAATACCATAGAAGTACGGGGTAAAGATGGGGTCAAAGACTTTAAAATAGAAAAGAGTTATAAAGTTTTGGTTGACAACAATGATGATGTGTATGAAGATGATGACCTGGCAACTTACACCACATGGAAAAAAGGTCCTATACTAAATGGTCTTTTTGTTACTCTGAAAATTTCAGGTCTTGCTTTGATAATAGCTTTTATCTTGGCCTCTATACTTGCGTTTATGAGAATTTCAAATTATCATTTTCTCAAAGATATAGCTACATTTTATATAGCTGTTATCAGGGGAACTCCTCTGCTTGTTCAGATTTTTATCTTCTATTTTATCATTGCTACAATTTTTAGTATAGAGAGGTTTTATGCTGGAGCTATATCTTTAGGCCTTTTTTATGGAGCATATATAGCAGAAGTTTTGAGAGGAGCTATACAATCTATAGATAAAGGACAAACGGAAGCGGCAAAATCACTTGGTATGAACTACATCCAAACTATGGGCAGCATCATAATGCCTCAAGCTTTTAAAAGAGCTCTTCCTACGCTTGTAGGTGAAACAATAGCTCTAGTAAAAGACTCCTCTTTGGTTTCAGTCATATCCATTACGGATTTGACAAAAGTCGGTAGAGAGATAGTTGCAAATACTTTCTCGCCATTTGAAACATGGCTGGTAATTGCCGCTATCTATTTTGGCATCACATTTACTCTATCTGTAATTGGCAGAAGGATAGAAAGTAGAATGAAAAAGCAAGGTGGCATGTAAAATAAATAATTTTACATGCATACCTCATCTCTTAACTCTTGTTCTATCTCTTTTTTTCTTTTCTGGATATAATCATTCATTATTTCCTGAGTCTGTGAGTCTGGAGATATATTGATGCAGTATCTAAATGAATCTGCATGTTGTTTTATCTCTATGATTTCACCTGTTGTCTCTATGCGGAGTTTTTTATCAGGATATATTAATTCAAATTCAATAATGATTTTAGCACCGCTGTAAAAGTCCATGTTATCCTTACTAACTACTCCCATTCCGCATATAGATAGGTCGTATAAATTTCCGACTATTTGTGTATGTTCATCACTTTTTAATTTCACATGTACTAAAATATCTGGATAAACTCTAGTTTTCTTTCTTTTTGATGCGGGAAGATTGACAAGATAGACAAAGTTTTCTAAAACAACTGTATGGTTTGTAAAATCACTATGAACTATATCTGCTCTTATATATCTGTGAATATTATCGTCTTTAAGAATATATGCTTTTCCTTCTAAGTTCATAGCAATCTCTTGAAGTTCATTTTCCACTTTAAACAGAACTTGATTATTGTTGATATCAACAACTTCCCCCTCTCCTAAGATCATATATCCTTGATATAAATTCATAAACTTAACATGACGGTTATTGCTTTTAACAAGATGAATAATATCTACGATATTTCCGGCTTTGCTGAGAGAGTTATTGCTTTTGAAGTTTATAAGAGTGTCGTTATTATCTATATTTTTCCTAATATAATCCTCAAATAGTTGCAAAAACCTACCAAAAGCCTGTATTAGTTTTTCAATATAATCTAAACTTGAAACATCTCTCTTCTTCAGATGCAAAAGATAATTTTCAAATGTATAAAGAAACACTCTATTGAGCACATAGCCTAAATGCACCCCATCTTTTTTCATCTTCAATATGATATTATCGATTTGCCCACTCAGTATAATTTTATCTGAAAATATATTATCCAAAATCTCACCTGCAACCATTTTTGCCTCTTTCTTATCAAGAGACAGGTCACGATGGACACATTGTGAGGAGAAAAATTCAATAAATTTTATATGAAAATCTAATAAAAAATTTTCAAAATCTTCTCTAAATCTTTTTTTCATATAATCACCCTTTTATAATCGATGTTAAATCCAAGCTAACTTTAGTACCAACCTGCAGACTAGAGTCTATATTTATGGTTATATTGTATTCATCACAAAATGCTTTAACTATACTCAACCCTATGCCATATCCCTCTTTACTTTTTGTACCTTGATAGTATCTATCAAAGATCAAAAAGAGTTCAGATTCACTCATTCCTATACCGCTATCTTCTATAATTAAACTATTATATCTTAAATAAACATGGATATCATTATTATTTTGATTATATTTTATTGAATTCGATAAAATATTGTTAAAAACTTTTAAAAATCCTCTTTTGTCCACATATACATTTATCGGCTCTATTTTAAAATTTATATCTGTATCAGGGTATAATATCTTGAATTTTTCCACTTCTTGATATAAAAACTGTGACAATTCAAACTCTTCTCTTACCTCATTTTTTGTCTCTTTTTTGATGTAGTAATCGACATCTTCATATAGAGCATAAAGTTCATCACTAGCCTTTTGTATCCTTTTGTATTTGTGTATCTTCTTATCATCTTTTTCAGACAGCATTAGCATTTGCGTATTTGCTTTAATGACAGAGAGTGGGATGTTTAACTCATGCAGTGTATCTTTTAGTAGAAGGTTTAGAAGATAGTTTGTCCTAAAAGATTTTCCCAAAAAATAGCTTGACAAATAGTAACTAAGAGTTATAATAACAAGTATAGATATAAACACTATGATCTGTTTTACACTCAGATTTAAGGATATTTTTTCTAGCAAAAAACCGGCAAAAAATATAAAAATGGCAAAGATAGATATAAAAAAGGTATTCAGATATAAAAGCTTTTTTTCACTATTTTTCAAACCTATATCCAACCGCTCTAATATTAAAGATAGAGTCTTTGCCAAAAATCTTTTTTAGATTTGTAATATAGACTCTAATTGAGCCAATATTTGCAATCTCATTTTTCCATAATCTATCCACTATCATCTCCATTGTTACAACTTTGCCTCTATTTTCTATCAATAGACATAATAGTTCATAATCCTTTAAATTTAGGCTTAACTCTTTGTCTGCTTTATAAACTCTTTTTCTCTCTTTGTTTATATAAAAATCATCAAAAATCTTTATCTCGTCTTCTTCTTCATTTTTTCTTGCCAAAACAGCTTGAATTCTAAAGAGAAGCTCATCTAAATCAAATGGTTTTTTTATATAATCATCACCTCCCAAGCCAAAGCCTTGTGCTAAACTCTCTTTGTCTCTAAGTGAAGTTAAAAAAATAGCAGGAGTTTTACACCCAGCATCTCTCATCTGTTTTAAAAATTCAAAACCACTGATATCTGGAACTTTAACATCTAACAAAAAGAGATCAAAATCTTCTTTATATGTAAAATACAGGGCATCTTTACCTCTGCTGGCAAGAGAAGTGCTATATCCATTGTCAGTCAAAAACTCTCCTAAAGTTTCAAGCAAAAGCTCATTATCCTCTAAAACTAAAATTTTATAAAACACTTTATTACTCCACTAATTTAATACTCCATGAAAGTTCCTTATCTGCAAACATTGGAACAACATCACCATACGATTTTGGTACTATTGAAGGTTTTTTCTCTAGTATAATCTCTTTTTTTGGTGGGTTTAGATTGTATATTTTTTTTGCATTTTGGCTTACAAATGCTTGAAGATTATCCAAAGAGTTATGTTTTTCAAATAGTTGACTCAAAGCTTGAAGAGCAATAGGAGCCGTAAATACGCCTGCTGCACAACCACAACTCTCTTTTTTATCAACCGGATGGGGTGCTGAATCACTGCCAAACATCACTTTGGGATGAGCAGATAGTGCAACCCTTAAAAGAGCCTCTCTATCTTCGGGTCTCTTTGCTATCGGTTTGCAAAAAAGATGGGGTTTTAACATGCCTCCTGCTACATCATCAAGTGTAATATATAGATGATGAAGTGTAATCGTAGCATATAAATTCTCAAATCTATCAAGCAAGTCCACACTCTCTTTTGTTGTGATATGCTCCATCACTATTTTAAGTTTTGGAAAATTTTTAGCAAACTGCTCATAAACAGAGCCAAACTCCCTCTCTCTATCCATCACAAAACCATTTGTCTCACCATGGACTAGCAGAGGAATACCTAACTCACTCATGGCTTCAAAAGTTTCTCTTAAACTCTCTATATCCATACTACTTACTCCACCTTCAGAATTAGTAGTTATGCCTGAGGGATAAAGCTTAAGTGCAAAGATATACTTCTTTGCTTCCTTTAAAAACTCATACTTGTAATCATCTTTAAAAAAAAGTGTCATAAGAGGCTCAAAGGTATCTCTACATGTAGAGTCTATTATCCTCTTTTTATACTCAAGCAGAGCTTCAATAGTCGTAATAGGCGGCACCAGATTTGGCATGATTACAGCGCCTGCAAAACTATAAGAACTAAGTGGGGCTACAGTTTCTAACATCTTGTTGTCTCTTAGATGTAGATGCATATCTAATGGCGAGTTTAGTTTGATTTGCATATAAGATTCCTATTTAGTTTTACTACATTATAGCAAAATAGTTGTATAAACATGCAATTACTATATATCTTATAAATTTTGCTATAAATACAAAAATTAAAAATTTCCACCAACTATATTTTAAAATTCCTGCTACAAAAGTGATAGGATCTCCTATGATAGGTGTCCAAGACAGTAGCAAAGATACAAACCCATACTTTTTAAAAAAGCTTGTTGCTCTGTGAATTGAACTTGGCTTAAAGTATGATTTTTTAATTGCAAACTCTCTTAAGTATTTTCCTAAAAGGTAGTTTATAAAAGATCCGATAGTATTGCCAAGTGTAGCAACAATTAGATATGTATATAGTAGATTTGGAGCTTGATCTAGCTTGTATAGAAAATATGCCTCGCTACCACCCGGCAAAAGGGTAGCAGCACCGAGGCAAACAAAAAAGAGTATTATCATATATCAATGCAAAAAGTTTTCTATCTCTTCTTTATTGGTATCCAATGAATTGTATTTGATGATCAAGATACTCTCACTCTCGTTTTTATACCACTCAATGACTCCGTCTATATCATGTAAATCCTGGGCTTTATCTAAATTTATATTTCCAAAACTTAGATATAGATTTTTATTTATCCTTGGATTTGTTATACTAGCTACTAAAAATAACCATATAAACGCTACTATTATTATCACTATTGCTATCTCTTGCATACCATAATTTTGCAAAAAATATCCTCCAAAAACACCGCCTATAAATGTCCCGATATATCCAAATGAATTAAAAATTCCAAGAGCCGTACCTTTTTGATGAATTCTAGGATATTTACTTGCCATAGATTGCATAAGAGGTTCATGCATATTAAAACCTATAAAGAAAACAACAACTCCCACTATAAAAACAGTTGCAGAGTGCGCATATCCCATAATCGCATAACTAATCGCAAATAAGATAATGCCTAACATCAACATCTCTTTTGCTTTATGTCTCTTTTCACCAATGATAGCAGAAGGTCCCATCGCAAGTATCCCAAAAACCATAGCCGGCATATAGACCATCCACAAATCCTTTTTCTCCCAACCAAACTCTTTGGACATCAAGATAGGTATAATCAAAAAAGCTAGAGTCATCATGCCTTTTTGAAGCATATTTGTTATATTCATCTTCATCAAGTCTTTGTTGGCTAAAATCTCTAAAAGCCTTCTCTCGCTATTGTCATAACTATGTGCAATTTTTGGTGGATTTTGAACTTTTGTAAAAAGAACGATAATAGCCAATACAGAAAAAATTGCTACTAAAAAGAAGAGTTTATCTACTCCCCAATAACCGCCCACCAAAGGTCCAATCATCATCGAAAGTGCAAAACTTGCCGCTATACTTCCGCCCATGATAGCCATAGCTTTTGCCCTAACTTCCTCTTTTACCATGTCGCTTATCATAGCAGTTGCCACTGCCCCTATAGCACCGGCACCTTGAACAAACCTGCCGAACATAAGAGTATATATATCGGTACTGAACCCACATATGATAGAGCCAATTATAAAGATAATCAGCCCTATGGTTATAGTTATTTTTCTGCCTATTTTATCTGAAAGCATACCAAAAGGAACCTGCAATAACATTTGCGTTAGCGCATAGCCACCAATAGTAACACCAACTAAAAATTCATTAGAACCTTTTAAGCCAAGTGCATATACCGACAATACCGGCAATACAATAAACAACCCCATAAACCTCAAACCAATAATAGCAGTAATTGGCATAATTGTTTTAATCATTCTATTTTCCTATATTTTATATAAATAATTTTGACTCATTATATCTTTAAAAAAGAAATATTTTATAAATAATGCTATAATCTTTAAAAAGAAGGTTTATAATGACATATCCAAATTTTACAAAAGACCACAAATCTTTGATGGCAAAATATCTCACAAAAGAGGTTTTTGAAAACTTAAAAGGCTTAAAGACAAAAAATGGTTTTACCATTGAGCAAGCTATAAAATCAGGCATTGACAACCCAGATAGCGGTATAGGTGTATATGCAGGGGATGAAGAGTCATATACTCTATTTGCACCACTGTTTGACCCTATCATAGAAGAGTATCACGGTTTTTCAAAAGAAGATAGACACAAAAGCAATCTTAATCCAAGTGAATTAAATGCTTCAAATCCGGATCCTAGCAATAGATACATAATATCCACAAGAATAAGAGTTGGTAGAAATTTAGCAGATTTTCCACTAGGCACTTCTATCTCAAAAGAGCAGAGATATGAAGTTGAAAAGATAGTCTCAACCACATTAGAGTCACTAGATGGAAACTTGGAGGGTAGATACTATCCGCTTCTTGGTATGAATGAGGAAGATAGACTCTCGCTAGTGCAAGATCACTTCTTATTTAAAGCGGGGGATAGGTTTTTAGAATCAGCTGGATTAAACAGAGATTGGCCAAGCGGAAGAGGGATATATCACAATAATGAAAAAACTTTTTTAGTCTGGATAAATGAAGAGGATGAGCTTCGAGTCATATCTATGCAAAAAGGTGGAAATATAAAAGAGGTCTTTGAAAGACTTGTATCGGCCATAAAAGAGTTAGAAAAGAGGATGAAATTTGCATATAGTGAGCATCTAGGCTACATAACAAGTTGCCCCACAAACTTAGGGACTGCTATGAGAGCAAGTGTACATATATCTCTCCCAAAGTTATGTAAAAACATGGAGTTATTTAAATCTATCACAAACAAGCACCATCTTCAGATAAGAGGCATACACGGTGAACACTCTAGCAGCGAAGAGGGGATATACGACATAAGCAACAAGAGAAGATTAGGAATCACAGAAGTAGAGTGCGTACAAGATATGCACAATGGCATAACGGAGCTTATAAAGGTAGAAGAAAATTTATAACTAAACAGGAGGGGATTTATACCCCTCTCGTAGCTATTACACTAAAAATCCAGCCCCTATCGTTAAAATACCTAGAATTATAAGCATTACTCCGCTGATAACACCTATCTTGTTTTTAGAAAAAACATAAGAGTAGATAGCTTTTAAGATATTGTTGCTTCCTGCGGCAATAAGAATTGCCGTAGTAGCTGCTTCTGCGGTGACATTAAACTTTGATGACAGTATAGAGAGCACAAAAGGATCTATATCTGTAAGCCCAACTATAAATGATAAGATATTTAAACCCAAGTCTCCATAACGACTTAAAACAATATGTGTAAGGGATGCCATAAAAATAAATAAAAATGCAAATAAAAATGCTGTTCCGAGTTCTAGTGGATTTTGATCCTCCTCCTCATTTAAACTAGAATTCAAATCTCTCCTAGCTCTGTGGTAAAAATACATCGAAATAAAAGAGGTTAAAAGCGCTAAGAGTATAAAAGGGATAGCCAACTTATCGGCAATATCCAGATTAAAAGCAAATGCAATTCCAAGCAATCTTAAATACATAACTGCCGTAGCAATAATGATAGAAGATATAAATAGATCATAAGATTTGCTTGTTCTAGCCTTCTTTGCCAAAACTATCGTTGTAGCAGTACTTGAGTAGATACCTCCTAAGATTCCGGTCAACCAATACCCTTTTTCCTTGAAAATATATTTTTTTAATATATATCCTATGTATGAAAACATTGAGACCACAACAACCGCTAACCAAACTTTGAAAAATGATACAGGTATATACTCGTGTATATTTGTTCTTGGCAATAGAGGCAAAATAACACCACTTAAAAGTACAACTTTTGCGAGTGTCTCAACCTCTCTCTCATCAAAAATCTTATAGAATTTTTTTAGTCTTTTGTTCAGGTTTGATATAAATACGATGGCTATAAATACAACAATCAAAAACCATGCATCATATTTAAGTATAATAATCCCGAAAGTATAAACAAGTGAAGTTAATAAAAATAGTAAAATACCACTTTTCTTACTCTGTAATTTACTATAATAAAACAGTAAAAAGTGTGCTAAAAGGGCAATATATCCAACCATATAGAGATATAGGTTTATCTTTGCAAACACATAGCTAAGTAGGGCTATAAAAGCATAGGTCCTAACGCTTCCTATCTCACTAACAGAATCTTTTTTAATCCTATGAGTTTTAATATCCAAACCGATTAAAAAACCTGCCAATACAACAATTATAATCTTGACCCACTCTTGGTTTAATATTGACTCCAATACAATCTCCTAATATATTTTAGGACATTATAACATTTTTATATATAAAAGTAATATTTTATAGTTGTTTACATCTTTTATAAAAGAAATATTTTATTTTTATTAACTGACCTTACGCACTAAACACATATCTGAGTGGTATAAGTTGCTCTCAAGTGCTAGGCAGTAAGATACAGGAGCTACTAGTAGCTTCAAATCTTACTAACGACGCAATTGTGAGCAAATTATACCACCCTTTGGGCAAAAAGATAAAGTATCATCCCGCTTCGTTAGATTTTTTCACCTTAGCTTTGGCTAGGCTTTCAAAAATCTGCCTCGTATATGGCACTTTCTCTTTTTGCTCAGATATGTGTTTAGTGCGTAAGGTCAGTTATTAATTTTTCATCAATTTTATTGTAAATATAGCGCCATTCACACCATTTTTTACATCAATAAATCCGTGCATATTGTCTTCAATAATAATTTTACTCATATACAAACCTATCCCCGTACCTTGTGTTGCATGCTTTGTTGTAAAGTACGGCTCAAATATTCTATCAAACACCTCCTCTTTTATACCTCCCGCATTATCTTCTATCTTCACAAGGGCATATTTAGAACCTCTCTTAAGAACAAGTTTTATATAAGGATTTGTAATTTTTTTATTGACTAAAATATCTTTTGCATTAGAGAGTATATTAAGTACAGCCTGTGAAAACTCCCGCGGGTATCCAAATACATCACAATCCTCTTCTATATCAATATTAAAAGCTATATTGTTATATTTTAAAGATGATTCGATAATAAAACTGGCATTTCTGCACTCTTCTTGCAAGGAAAATTTTACTTTCTCCTTAGATGGCTTGAAAAAGTTTTGAAAATCACTGATTGTATTTGACATATGCGACAATATCACATCACACTCTTTCACCCCCTCTTCAAAATCATTATCACTCAAATCATTATGCTCTTTCTTCACTTGCATATTCATCAAAACAGCATTAATTTCGCTAAGAGGTTGTCGCCATTGATGAGCTATATTGCCAATCATATTTCCCATAGATGCCAACTTGCTCTGCTGTATAAGCAGTTGCTCCTGTTTCGTTCTTTCTTCTATCTCTAAAACAATTCTATTTTCAAGATCATCAAGCATTTTATTCATCACCTCTTTTAGTCTGTTGAGTTCACTTGAGCTTGCATTTTCAACCAATCTTCTATCTAAATCTCCTTTTTTTAAATCACTAACCACACTTGTTGCATCTTCTATAAGCCCTATATCTTTTTTAAGTTTTTCCCTCAAAACTTCTATATTTGAATTTATCATTTTTGCCATTTCACCAAATTCATCTGTACTTTTTAACTCTATTTTTATTCTCTCATCTTTATCTATCTTCCTACCTAGGAGATCAAAAAATTTACCCAAACCCTGTTGCACACTTTCCATAGAAAAAACTATACTTCTAGCTATCAAAAAGCCAAAAAGCAGAGTCAGTACTATCACTACAACAACGCCTGTGATTATAATTTTTTGCTTTTTTGAAAAACTGCTTTTTGCATTTTGAAAGGTCTTATATGAATTTTCAAGTTGGGCCGCTTGGAGTTTTTTTAGTTTGGAAATCAATATATAAAATTGCTTTCTCTCCACACTTTTTGTATGCATAAAACCACCTGTTTTATACCCTCGCTTTATATATCCATCAGCTGAGTAAACAAATCTTTTGTAATTTTTATATCCATTTTTAACAAAAATCAGCTCTTTATAGCTTTCCCAAATATTTCTCAATTTATCATTCAATGATCTAAAAGAGTAATCTAGCTCTTCGACCATAGGAGTCAAGCTAACTGCGATATCTCTCTTGTACTCTCCATCTGGCGCTACAACCAAAGAGAGTGTAGCTTCTCTCAGTTTAAAAAGTGGAATTATGTATTTATGTTGTATATTTTCAACTTTTTTTGAGTCCTTAAATACATCTTTAACTCTCTCTAAGCCATCTTCAAGAATATTTTGCGCAAGCAAAGACATGAGAACAATAGCCATAACTCCCAAGAGAGCCATAAGTAAAAATTTATATCTAATCTTAAGGTATTTGATCATTTAGTTTATAACCGATGCCCGAGAGATTTTTGATATAGTCTTTTGGAAATTTATGTCGTATATTTCTTATTAGAGATTTTAGTGCATCATCACTCATAATCTCATCTTGCCAGATATAGTTTTGTAGTTCACTATAAGTCACTACTCTGTGCCTGTTTTGAATTAAAAGTTCAAAAAATGCTATCTCTTTTTTGCTTAATTTTATAACTTTATCTCTACATGTAAGAACTTTTGAATCAAAATCATAACTATAATCACCGGGTAAATCTCTCATAAAAGCATGGTTTTTAGAGATAACATCTACACATTTTTGAAGTGCATTTTTTAAATCAGTCAAATTTATAGGTTTTATGATGTACTGCTCAAGATGCAAATCTACTGCTCGAAGCAAGTACTCCTTGTCGGTATGGGCTGTGATGATTACAATAGGCATCTTGACATCATCTTTTCTGATAGTTCTCACCAACTCTATCCCATCTAGTTTTGGCATCATAATATCAGTAAAGAGAATGTCTGGCTTTTTTTCTCTATAGAGCTGCAAAGCCCTTTCACCATTTTGTGCCTCTATAACACTCTTTACATAATACCTAAGGGAATCAGATATCTTTTTTCTAATTCCCTCTTCATCTTCTGCATAAAGTATAGTAAGTGTCTTTAACTTCTCTAAAAATATTTTATCCATTATAAATCCTAATAGAGAATTTTACTATCTTTAGGGTGTCATTAGCAACCCTAATCACTCTCTTTAAGTATGCCATCTTTTGCAAAAGCTCTCAAAAACCTTAAAATCTCTTCATTTTGTTTTTTTGTAGTCTTTGCTTTATACTTCATGCTACCAAAAAGTGCATTCCAATCTTGCATACTGTGGTGCTCTACTATCTTGGCATGGTGACATTTTGTACACTTGTCATAAAAGAGATCAGAACCACTCTCCCATGCCTCTTCCATATCATCGGTTAAAAACTTTTTTGCTACTCTAGCCTCCAAAGCTCCTCTATCACCTTTGATTTTAATTAGACCCGGTTTTTGAGCAGTTGCCAATAAAAGTTTGAGATTTTTAGTTGCAAAAAGTTTAGTTTTATCATTTTTGCCTACAAATCCATTCAATTTAACCCTAACCATATCTCCATCGGCAGATATTTTATCAACGGGTGTACCGCTGTATAGTGTTATATGTTGATTTTTCAAAGGGAGCTTTATCCCTTTTTCTATATAAATATATAATTTAGCCTGAAGTCCTACGCTAAACATACAAGCTATCAAGATACTTATAAAAAGTCTCATTTTTGCTCCCTTTTTACTTTATGAATTTATCACTTTAGGCATTGAGTGTGCTTGATTTGGCACAATTTCACCTTCGGCTTTTTTGATTGCCACCAAAACCGTATTTGCTGTACAAGATTGTGATGCTTGAGATGTAGGCCTTGAGGAAGTTAAAACATTCGGCTGTCCACTATTTCCTCTGCTTCCCTCTTTCATAGGATCTTGGGGGCTGTACCATGTTCCCTCTTCAATAGCCACAACACCTTCTCTTATATCATCAGTCACAACAGCTCCTGCAAGAACTCTTCCTCTGTCATTATAAACTTCTACTAAATCTCTATCGGAAATTCCATATTTTTTAGCATCTTTTGGATTGATTCTTATAGGCTCTCTACCTTTTATCTTATATAGCTCTGCTATCCATGTATTGTCTAGTTGAGAGTGTTTTCTATATGTGGCATGCGGAGAGAGAAGATGCAACGGATACTTATCTGCAAGTTTGCCTCCTAACCACTCTGCAGGCTCAAACCATGTAACATGCCCTTTAAAATCTTTATAACCAAAATCAGCAAATTTCTGGCAGAAGATTTGAATCTTTCCACTTTTTGTTTTGAGAGGATTTTTAACAGGATTTTTTCTAAAATCACCTTGTCTTACATATTTGTATGCCTCTTTTGGAATCTTATACTTGATAGAACCTTGCTCCCAGAATTTTTCAAAGCTTGTTGTTTTAGCTGCATCTGAACTCTCATAAAAGGCTTTTATGTGTTCCATTACAGTCTTTCCATCAGTAAATTTTTTGTACTGTTTTTTGCCAAACTCTTTAGCTAGAAGTGAATAAATCTCATAATCATCTTTTGCCTCATAAGGATTATCCACAACTTTTCTCATAGCAAAAATCCTATCTCCAGAGTAACTTCCACTAAGCAAACTAATGTCATCTCTTTCTAGGATAGTTGTGGCAGGCAAAACTATATCTGCCATCTTTGCAGTTGGAGTCCACCAAGGCTCTTGAACTATCAATGTATCTAATTTTCTTAATCCTTTTATTAATTCATTTATATCTTGCTGGTGCCCAACATTATTAGCTCCAGCTACATACATAAGCTTGATGTGTGGTAATTTTAACTTTTCACCCATAAAATCTATAACTTTACCGGGATTTAAAAGTGTCTCGTTTATCCTAGAAGCTGGTATAATTGCTTTAACTCTATTTCTTCCCTCAGAAAATCCTCCAGGTCCTGTTTTACCGGCACTTGCTTGTCCTCCACCACCATAATGAAGTGAAAAACCAAATCCTCCGCCTGGAAGTCCAACTTGTCCTATCATGGAGGCCAAAGTGATTATACCCCACTGAACCTGCTCACCATGCTGTGCTCTTTGCATAGACCAGTTTCCGGCTATCAAAGTTCTATGAGATACAAACAAATCTGCTAACCACTTAATCTTAGATGCAGGAACTTCGGTAATCTTTGCTGCCCACTCAGGTGTTTTCGCAACACCATCTGTTTTCCCCAAAAGATATGGTACAAATTTTTCAAATCCATCAGTATATTTTTTGATAAAATCGGCATCGTATTTTTTTGTTACATACAGGTAGTTCATCATACCAAGCATCAAAGCAACATCTGTATTTGGTCTGATATGGATACACTCTGCATCAAACATCTTTGCAGTTTCAGTCTTAATAGGGTCAATAGATATAAACTTCATACCTGATTTTTTATATTTTAGAAAGTATTCATCATTTTTTCGGTTTGCAACTGCAAAGTCTATCTTGTTTGTCTTAAAAAGATCAGCTCCCCACATAACATAAACTTGAGTATTTGGAAGGATTTGCTCATGGGCAGTCTGAAGAGAATAGACCTCTATATCGCCAACTACATCAGGATTTGTACGAAGTGCGGCTCCTACGCTAAAGTCTCCGTCTATATTTACAGAACCACCTTTTACAATATTAAAAAACCTACCTGCTAGTGTTGGACAATAATTTACTAGGCCAGGATGTGCCCAACCGTCCGTTGTACCATTATAGATACTGTCACGAGGCGTATCTTTTAGCTTTTTAACTACTAGCTTAATAGCCTTATCCCAAGAAACTCTTACAAACTCCTCTTTTCCTCTTAGAGCCTTATTTCCTGCCTTGCCTTCTAAGAAAGACTTTCTTACATATGGATATTTTACACGAGAGTTAGAGTAGTTTCTATCTACTAATGCCTTCATCATACCCGGTCTTCCATCTTTCTCCTGCGGTTCTATATCTATAATTTTACCATCTTGCACATAGGCATAAAAAGCACCAAAGTGGCTAGCACTTGGGATTTTTTTTACAGGCGAAAAGAGCTCGGTTGCACCAACTGAACTAGCACTCAAAGCTGCTGTAGCAGCAACACTTCCTTGCAAAAATCTTCTTCTTGAAATACTCATTTTGTATCCTTTCTGATATTTGTTAGGCAAAGTATAAAATAAAAAAGAGGCAAAAAAGAGGCAAAATTATTAAATTAATTTCATTATCATTTTTATAGCTATCAAATACAAAACTACCCCTATAAGTTTTTTCACATGTGATTGAGATAATTTGAAGTGCATAATCTTTCCGCCAAGATATCCGCCAATCAATGCTGCTACTGTCACATCTGCTAGTAGAAACCAGTCCATCTTGACAAATTGCAGATATGTGACGAATGCACCAAGTGATGAAAAAGGTATAACAAAACTAACTCCATAAGCTGCTTTTTTTGCATCAAAACCAAGTAGAATTAAAAGGGGCATTATCAAAGCTCCTCCACCAACTCCTAACATTCCTGATATAAGTCCGACACTTATCCCTATCACATATAAAACCCATGTTTTTGTGTAGCTTGTCTTGGCTTCTCTTTTATAAAACAGCATCAAAGTTGCACTTATGAGCAAAAAGGCGATTAGCATCCACATCAAAATTTTATGATCTACAAATTGTGAAAGATAAGCCCCAACAGGTGTCGAAACCAAAACAGCAATCACCAAAGGCAAAACAAATTTAAAATCAAGCACACCTCTATAGAAGTTCATCACACTTGCACTAAAGGTAGAAGATGTATTTACGAAAAGTGCCAATGCCCGGGAGAGATTAAAACTCTGCCCAAGCATAGGAAATATCGACACCAAAGCTATCGCACTTCCAACTCCACCCATAGCAAAAAAAGTAGAGAAAAACAGTGTAACAGCAAAGTATATTATATAATCATACATCATCTAGCCTAAGTTTATATCTTTTGCGCTACCGCCTTTTAATCTTTCCATCAAGGCTAGCAATCCACCATTTAGTGTTTTGGCATCATAACCCTTATACCTAAGGTACTCTTTTGCCATACTAGCTCTATACTCATGAGGGCAGGCACAGACAATCATCTTGTCTTTTGGTAACTCTTCTAATCTATCAGGGAGTGCATTGTATGGTATATTTTTAGCAAATGATAACCCCCATACTTTTACTTCAAAAGGCATTCTGATATCTAGCAGGATTGCTTCACCATTGTTATATTTTTCTATAAAACTCTCTACATCCATCTTCATCGGTTTTACACTTTTTAATGCTGTATTTCTGACCATTTCATCCATTTTGATTATCCTTATTTTCTTTTTTTAATTCGTCCAATGCGTCTTGCATCACCCTTAAAATCTCTCGAGCCGCTTCCTCATCATCCATCTCAGGAACGCTCCATCCCTCAAAAGTCATATTTAATTTAAATATAGCCCTCATTTCCCTCCTAATCTCATTTTTTAGTGCCTCAATACCTTTTGTTGTTTCATCCATAATTAAACTCCTTATTTTTGTTTTTGCACCACTCTTTTGGTGCTTAGTCTAAGTATTATTTCCAATGCATAAGAGAGTATAAAACCTCCTATAATATAGTAGCCAATATTCTCAACATGTTTAGATGTGTATATCAGAGCTAGCACGATAGTAACAATAAGAGTGATTATGCTAAAGAGTATTGCCACTCTATTTGCTCCTGTTTTATCTATTTTAAACAAATGTCCTGTGTGCACAAATACATGTATAAACAATATATAAATCGAACCCATAGTTGCAATCTCATTTAATCTAAAAAACAGAATCATCACGATCAATAAAATCGCACTTACTATGAGTCCTTCACTACTATGCCATATATTTCTCTCATATACTTTTGGCAGATTTCCATCTTTTGCCATTTGATATGTTATATTTGTTGTTGCATAAAGATTTGCATTTATAGATGATGATGTTGATATTAGTGCAGCTACTGCCATGATAGTAAATCCGATTTTTCCAAAGACTGGTCTAGCAGCTTCCGCCAATGCATAATCTTGTGCTTTTATGATCTCCTTTAAAGGCAAATTGCCAAAGACTGCAAATACAACAGCTACATATAAAACCATCACGATAAGGATAGAGTAAATCATAGCTTTCATCATAGTTTTTTTTGGGTCATCCATATCTTCGGCTGTATTTGCTATAACATTAAATCCCCCATAAGCAAAAAATGTCAAAGACAGAGCAAAGAACATATCGCTAAATGCCGGAGAATCTTTAAAGGAGAGAAGTTCCGGTTTTATATAGAAAAATACAGTAAAAGTAAAAATTATTATGATAGATAGTTTTGTTATCACTATTATATTTTCGCTCTTAGCTATCAATGAACTTCCTGCTAAATTTATAAGTACGAAAAAGAGCAATATACAGACACTAAAAATATTTACAAAAAATGGCGAATTCACACCAAACATATGAGCGGCATATACTCCAAATGTCTTTGCAACCATAGCAATACCGACTATTGCCGAGAGGTAAAAAAGTATAGAGACAGAACCAGAGAAGACACCTTCTCCATAACACTGTACAAGATACTCTACAATACCACCTCTACTAGGATAAGTTACTGCTAACTTTGCCAAAGAGTATCCAGCACTTAGTGCGATGATACCGCCAAGTACAAATGAAATCCACACAAGATTTCCAGCAATAGCCCCGGCTTCACCCAACAAAACAAAGATGCCGGCTCCCACCATGGAGCCGATACCTAAAAATATAGCACTCCACAGACCAAATGATTTTTTCACACTATTTTCCAAGTTTTTTCCAAAGACTTCCGCCTACTAGTAAGGCAATTCCGTCAAAAAATAGGCTGATACCTATGAATAATCCGACCAAATATGTTGAGCTAAATGGCCAACCAACCATAAATATGATACCTAAAACCAATGATATAAAAGAGTTAAATAACCATATCCACCATCCACTATTGCCCCGCATAGATATAGCAAGACCAAACTCCGCGAAAGAGTCCATAAAGAAGTAGAATACAAGCATTAAACCAATAGCTGCTATACCGTTAATCGGATAAAACAGTATAAAAAGCCCCATCAAAAACAGAACTAAACTTTTAAGCCATCCTAACCAATCTTCTTTGTTTGTTATCCATGTAAAATATCCCGATACTAATCCACCTAGCACCATAAGATATGATGCAAATGCAACAGTAACCAAAGATAAAACATATGGAAATATAATTCCTATCAATCCCAATATGATAAATATCGCACCTGTTATTTTTGAATATTTGCTAAATTTCTCTAGCAACTTTTTTTCACCTTGTGGCAAGTTTTCTTGCCATTTTTCTGAATGTGTCCACATCTCTTACTCCTTGTTTCTTAAATAGTGAAATATAGATATTTCACCAAAAAATGGTCCAAAGAAATTAAGTATAGGGATAAAGTTAAATAGCGCAGAGACGAAACTTATAGACCATAAAGCTCTGCTCTCTTCTTTCAACTTATCCTTAGTAAAATCTTCAGACAACGAAGTGCCCACATCGTAACCAAAGGTATTTTTAACTAAATATACCCATAACCCAAGCTGAACAATCCAATTTAGAAAAGGTATGAAAAAAAGAGGAAACAGCACAGTAGAAGCGATGACAAATATCAAAACATCTTTAAGTGTGTATTTAACTATACCAAACTCTCTTTCATACATCATCTCATCATCAAAATATTCTCTATTTACCTCCTTAAGAACTTTTTGACTTAAAATACTTGTAATAATAAGCATAGATATCACGATTAGATTATAAATCATCAAACATGCCATCAAGTAAGCCATCCCTTTGTCTATGGTTTCAAAAGGAAGCCAGTTTAAAAGTTTCAAAAATTGTGCGTGGAGATAGTCACCTTTAAAAAACCATATAAAAGACCAAAAAATAACACTGCATGCAATAGTTAAAATATAAAAATAACCATATTTATCTTTTGAAATCTTCCTTGAAAACAGTGTGCCCAAAAATAAAACCACCAGTGCAAAAGTTATCAAAACAGCCTGCATCCATACAAAAACAGATATAATCTGTGCTCCGTTTGAGCGAACCATAGAAAAAGGCACAAGTTCCAATATATCACCCGAAAAAGAGACCAAGGGATTCCAAAAAAAGAATCCCAAAACTGTCCAAAACAGAGTTATAATTAAACCGCTAAAGAGAGCTAGTCTTATCAAACTCCACTCTAAAATCGCTCTAAATCCAAAAGCAATAGAATCAAAAAGATCTAACATCTTTTACTCCTTTTTTGACTTATCTCCATCAAAGATATAAGCATACATAGGAACATAAATCAATGTCAAGAGCGTACCTATCAAAAGACCGCCAATCGCTACATCTGCTAGAGGGCTAAGTCTTTCAAGTCCCACAGCTTGCTCTAGTGCGATAGGTATCATACCTGCGATCGTACCAAATGCAGTCATCATGACTGGGCGAAATCTAACCGTTACACTATCTAGTGCACTTTGAAATGGGCTTTTCCCCGCTTGCTCATTTGCTTGATAAAAATCAATCAAAAGTACAGCATTTTTTATGATAATTCCAAAAAGCAGCAAAATCCCCAAGAGACTCGGCATACAACTAGGCTTGTTGAACAGTAACATTCCCCATGAAGCTCCTATTAAAGATAGAGGCAAAACAAGTATCATGATAAAAGCCATTCTAACTGAGCGATAAATCGCTATTAAAGACATAATCAGTATAACTACTCCTAAGCCTATAGCCTTCAACATTCGTCCAAAACTATCTGTTATAGTTGCAATATCTCCTGTTTGAGTTATAACAAAATCATCCGATTTTACATTTTTTAGTGCCGCTATCGTATCATCGGTCAAGTGAGTTACTGGTCTTTTTGCTCGGTATCCGTTTACATCTAAAGAGTAGAGCATATTGTCTCTCTCTATCTTTGCATAAGTCAAACTTTTTTTGATGTTTGCTATTTGAGAGAGTGGAATCTCTCCAAATTTTGTCGTGATAGGTAAAAGTTTCAGAGTTTCAAGATTTTTTGTAAATTTATCTTTTAGATAAATTCTCACAAATTGTGTATTCATGGATTCCAAATTGGCATTTAGCGAAGCGACTTCACCTTTTATCGGTATTTGCATAGCGATATTAAGTGGAGTGATGCCATATCTTAGAGCTTTATTTCTGTCTATATCTATGATGTACTCGCTAAAGTCTTTGCCCCAACTAGTTGAAACCGAAGTCAATCCTCTTACCGTTTTTAACGCACCTGCTACTTTTTTGGAATAC
>JALUMZ010000054.1 GCA_027055635.1 Campylobacteraceae bacterium | reverse complement strand
AAATTATTTAGTAATACTATCCAAAAAAACCATAAATTACAAGATTTTTTTAATTTAATTAAATATTTTGTCTTTTTTGGTATAATTCTACACACTAAAAACAATAAGGCATATATATGAGCACAGAATTTAACATAGGTCAAAAAGTAAAAAGTCTAAGAGAAGCAAAAAAAATGAGCACAAAAGAGCTAGCAAAACAAGCAAATATATCAGCCGGTATGATCTCTCAACTTGAACGAGGCTCAACGCAAGGCTCTGTTGAGACCCTAAGAAAAATAGCAAAAGTATTAGATACTACTCTTGCATCACTATTTGAAAACAGAGACGATACGAATATAAACAGTAGCTTTGAGGCTCTACATGTAGTAAGAAGAGACAAAAGAAGAAAGATATCTTTTCCTGACACTCTTTATAAATGTGAAATGCTTACACCTGATTTACAAGGAGATATAGAGTTTGTTTTGGTGGAACTAGAGCCAAACCGTACAACTGATGAAATTTTGCCACACACAAAGGGCGGAGAAGAGTGTGATTTTGTTTTAAGCGGAACTATTGAAATTCAAATTGATGAAAAAAAATATATCTTAAATGAGGGTGACAGCATAAGATTTGACCCAAAAATTCCACACAAGATAGAAAACAGAAGCAACAAGAAGGCATCATATATAAGTGCTATAACACCTCCTTCATTCTAAATTTATGCAACTTTTACAAACTCTAACTCTTTGATTTTTTCATCTATTTCATCTGAGACTTTCAGATAAGTCTCTAAAACTACATCTTGAAGTTTTGAAGATATGATCAGTCTTAGTGGTCTGTTACCGGGATTTTCTCTCACATATCTGTATAGATTATCAAGCACTGTTGCATCCTCACTAAAATCCACTATAAGTGTTTTTGGATCAGCTATGACTTCAACAGTTTTTGTATTTAGTTTCTCTTTTTTTGCATCTTTTAGATTTAAAATTTTTAAAACTCTCTTATTTACACCTCTATCATCTCTTGTTACTGCAACTTTCAGACAAATCGGTTCACTTTTATCCATAGTCTCTATCTTTTCTAGGTGTTTTGAGAAGAGTGTAATTTCAATGTTACCGTGAAAATCCATAAGATTTAAGATTGCAAACTTATTTCCTTTTTTACTGATTTTCTCCACTATCTCTTCAACTTTCCCGATAAAAAGAGCCGTACTACCATCACCGAGGTTTTCAACTTCACTTGAAAGTGTATAATTGATACCGTCTATCTCTTCTCTAAATTCATCTAGCGGATGCCCTGATACATAAAATCCCATAGTCTCTTTTTCAAATTCCAACACTTTTTTCATATCAAACTCAGGAACATTCTCTATCTCTACATGTAGAGCTATGAGTTCTTTATCATCTCCAAAAAGTGAATTTTCTGCCATCTTTTTTGCTCTTGCACACTCACCGGCTGTCTCTACAATCTTCTCTAAATTGTCAAGCAAAGCTCGTCTTGTATAAGAAAATCCATCAAAACTTCCTGATTTTATAAGTGATTCTATAACTCTTTTATTAACTTTTGAAGTATCAATTTTAGAGAGAAAATCATCCAAATTACTAAATCCTCCATCCTCTCTAGCTTCAAGTATCTTCGTGATGGCCGAGCTTCCCATACCCTTTAATGCTCCCAAACCAAAGAGTATAGTCTCATCCCCCTCTTCATCTTTTATAGCTGTAAATTCAATCATACTTTTTCTTACACTAGGAGGTGAAAGCTTGATACCAAGTCTCTTAACCTCATCTATATATTTGACTATCTTATCTGTATTGTCCTGCTCACTTGTTAAGAGAGCTGCCATAAACTCTTGAGGATAATAACACTTAAGATAAGCGGTTTGAAATGTTATCATCGCATAAGCAGCAGAGTGGGATTTGTTAAAACCATATCCTGCGAACTTCTCTATCAACTCAAAAAGCTCTATCGCATGTTCATACTTGTAACCCTGCTCTTTGGCTCCGTTTGCAAACTCCTCTTTGTACTTCTTCATCAAATCAAACTTCTTTTTACCCATAGCACGGCGAACGATATCGGCTTTTCCAAGGCTAAATCCACCTATAGTTTGCACTATCTGCATAACTTGCTCTTGGTAAACTATGACTCCATAAGTCGGCTTTAGTATCGGCTCTAGCGGTTCGGTAAACTCATCATAAAAGTAGTCTATCTCTTTTACCCCATGTTTCCTGTCTATAAAATCATCCAACATACCTGATTCCATAGGACCCGGTCGATAGAGTGCAAGAACCGCAACCAAGTCTTCAAATGCTGTCGGTTTTAACCTTTCATTTAGCGACTGCATACCGCCTGATTCTATCTGAAAAAGCCCTATTGTATGTCCACTTTGGATAAGCTTATATATATCTGGATCATTCACATCAAGCGTGTTAAAATCTATATCTTTGTCATATCTTCGCTTGATGAGTTTAAGAGCATTATCGATAACCGTAAGAGTTTTCAGACCCAAAAAGTCAAATTTTATCAAATCCACATCTTCTAGATAATTTAGCGAATACTGGGTAACAAGCTGTTGGTCTTCACCTGAGGGCTTATATAGCGGTGTTTTATGCCAAAGCTCCTCATCACTAATCACAACTCCCGCTGCATGCATACCCGAGTTTCTATTTAACCCCTCAAGTGCAAGTGCAAACTTCCAAACTCTTGCGATTTGAGGATCTTCTTCTATCCATTTTCTAAGCTTCTCCTCTTTTTGAAAAGCTCCGTCAATCTTTTTTCCATTTTTCATCTTGCCATTAAGTGTGATACCAAGCTCATCGGGTATGAGTTTTGCCATCTTGTCAGCCTTGGCATACTCTACACCCAAAACTCTAGCGACATCTCTTATCACACCTTTTGCCAAGAGTTTTCCAAATGTGATGACTTGAGCGACATTGTATCTACCATACTTTTGTACTACATAATCGATGATCTCCCCTCGTCTGCTTTGACAAAAATCGATATCGATATCAGGCATACTCACCCGCTCGGGATTTAGAAATCTCTCAAAAAGGAGATCATACTTCATAGGATCAATATCTGTGATTTTTAGTGAGTATGCCACCAAACTTCCTGCCGCACTTCCTCTACCTGGACCAACAGGCACTTTTCTCTCTTTTGCTTCTCGTATAAAATCCCAAACTATCAGCATATAGCCTGGAAATTTCATATTGCATATGACATCCATCTCCCTCTCTAGTCTCTTTTTATACTCATCATGCAAACTAATATCCACAAGTTTTAGTCTCTCTTGCAGCCCTTTTTCACATTGGTATCTAAAAAATTCATCATCATTGTCATATTCTAAACCCTCAGCCTTGGCATACTCTTTTGTAAATTTAAATTTTGGAGGAGTAGGATCTCCTAATTTTATCTCAAGATTACATTTTTCAACTATTTCTTGAGTGTTTTCTATAGCTTCAGGAATATCAGCATACAACTCACTTATCTCTTGCGGAGATTTAAGATAAAATTCATGTACAGAGTGACGAAGCCTCTTTGGATCATCAAACTCTTTATTCATAGCGATACACATAAAAGCCTCGTGTGCCTCGGCATTGTCAGGTTTTAGATAGTGAGTGTCATTTGTGGCTATTATCTTGATTCCAGTCTCTTTTGAGATTTTTAGCGTGCTATTGTCTATAAAAAGTTGGTCATTAATCCCATGTCTCATAAGTTCAAGATAAAAATCATCACCAAATATATCTTTATACTCAAGAGCCACCTCTTTTGCTCGCTCATACCCTTTTGCACCAAACTGGACATTTTTAGGATTGTTTGTGTTTAAGTGCCAATTCACTTCACCTTGTAAACATGCAGATGAGCAAATAAGCCCTTCACTGTGTTCTCTCAACATCTTTTTGTTTATACGAGGATAGTAGTAAAAACCATGTATAAAACTCTGACTTGAAAGATACATCAGATTTTTGTATCCTATCTCATTTTTAGCCAAAAGACAGAGGTGAAATCTCTGTTTTGTAGTTTTATCTCCTATATCATCTTGGTTAT
>JALUMZ010000053.1:2368-14479 GCA_027055635.1 Campylobacteraceae bacterium | reverse complement strand
ATATTATTTTTGCTCTAATGCTTTGTGAAAATTACTACTCACAAAAAGATTATAAAAGTTCACTAAAATGGTCAATTATTGCAAATGATATAGATAGTGATAGTGAAAGAAGTTGGATTTGGTTTGCAAAATCAAAATATAGATTAAACCAGAAGGATGATGCGATAAAGGCATTAAAATCTTTTCTAAAAAGAGATGATTCTGCTTATATTAAATCTCTTTTACGCCAAATAGTAAGCGGAGAAATGAATGATTAAAAAAAATTTTATACTGTGTCTAATTTTATCTAATATTTTATATGGAAACTCTTTGGATGACATTAAAAAACTCTATAACAGCAAAGAGTACTCAAAAGTATGTACTCAATCTGGAAATATATATATGAGCTTTAAAGATAATGAGGAGTTTTTGAATATTTTTGCAGATTCCTGCCTAAAATCAGATATGATAAATAGAATGATATTGCCTATAATCAAGCTAAATAAAACAAAACAAGCTAGAGAAAATGCCGCTTATTTCACTACTATATTGTATCAAAAAAAATTACTCTATTATGCTTTATGTGATAATGCTGATATATCCTATGTAAATCTACCAAAGACTGATTATATTTTATCAAAAATATTTCAAAAATATGTCAAAAAAGAGTATAAATTGCAAAATAATTCATACTGGTTTGATGATGAATTAGATAAAGACATAAAATATAAACTAAATATAGAGATAAAAAATGGCGTTAAAAAAATGTATCTAAAAACATATAAAAATGACAATCTTCTTAAAACAAGAGTGTATTGGTAAGATTATGAGCAGTATGAATTTAACTTTATTGGACTATCTGATAGACAATAGAATTCTAGATGAAAATACTGCCGTATCTATAAAAGAAGAATCCATAGAAAAAGAGAAAGATATTTTTGAAGTACTGCTTGATAAACATATCTTTGATAAAGAAGATTTACTTCTTCTATTGATAGAATTTTATAAAAAAGGCAATATACAGATTGAAGATATTAATAAATATTTTGCCATAGATATAGAAGAGTTTTTAGAAGAGTTAGCCAAAAATTTGAATGCAACTTATATTGATCTTGACTCTATCGATATAAATCATCGCATGGTGACAAAATTACCTTTTTCACAACTTAAAAAATTTCATGCTCTGCCGGTAAAAGAAGATGAAATAAATGTATATGTAGCCTTTAAAGACCCTATAGATATAAATGCCCAAGAAGCAATTCAAAGAATTTTTCCTAGAAAACTTGTTAAAACTGTTGTCAGCGAACCGTCTTTAATAGAAAAATATTTAAACAAAATAGAACTTGGTGACAGCATCAAAGAGTTGATAGCTGAAATAAGAAAAGAGATAACATCTAGTGCTAGTGAAAATCCACAAGAATCTTCGGGTATATTAAAGTTAATAGAAGTCATACTAAAAACCTCTATCTTAGCTCGTGCTAGTGATATACATGTAGAGCCAACTATAAATAACTGTGTTGTTAGAAGCAGGATAGATGGTATGCTAACAGAGACTTTTATATTTGATAAAGATATATATCCTCCTCTTGCATCTCGTCTAAAGTTACTCTCAAATATGGATATTGCAGAAAAACGAAAACCTCAGGATGGACGATTTTCAGCAACAATCCTTGGAAAAGAGTATGATTTTAGAATTTCAACTTTACCTATTTTAAGTGGCGAATCTATAGTAATGCGTATATTGGACAAATCAAAGGTTATGATTAAGCTAGAGTCACTAGGTATGCATAAAAATAATTTTGAAAAATTTAACACATCAATGAGAGCTCCATACGGTATAATTTTTGTCACCGGACCAACAGGAAGCGGTAAAACAACAACACTATATGCTGCGCTAAATGCAATTAAAAATGTAGAGACTAAAATTATTACAGTAGAGGACCCTGTCGAATATCAACTAAACTTAATACAACAAGTTCAAGTTAATGAAAAAGCAAACCTTACATTTGCTTCTGCTCTTAGATCTATACTAAGACAAGATCCCGATATCATAATGATAGGAGAAGTAAGAGATCAAGAAACACTAAGGATAGCTGTCCAAGCTGCACTCACGGGGCATTTAGTATTTTCCACCTTGCATACAAATGATGCAATTAGTGCTGTTACAAGAGTTATGGATATGGGAATAGAACCGTATCTTCTTAGTGGTTCTCTAGTTGCCATAGAGGCACAAAGACTCGTCAGAAAACTATGCTCCCACTGTAAAACTAAAATTACCCTTCCCAAAACTGCCTATGACGAAATTAAAGAGTTGTTGCCTAAAGATTTCCAGTTCTACAAACATAATGGATGTGAAAAATGCTCTCAAACTGGATATACCGGCAGAGAGATGCTCTCTGAAATATTAATAGTAAGTGAAAAAATTTCTAGTATGATAGCGCAAGGAAAAAGTAAAGAAGAGATAAAGCAACAAGCACTAAAAGAGGGTTTTGTTGACATGTATAAAGACGGAATTTTAAGAGCAGCTAAAGGTATCACAACCATAGAAGAAGTTGTAAGGGTGGCAAAAGGATGAATTATTTTGAAGTAACATCCCTATTTAAGGGTAAAAAAGAGATAAAAACAATAAAAGCATCAAGCAAAAAAGATGCTATTACTATAGCCAAAACCAAAATTCCAGGCATACTGTTAAATGTCAAAGAATCATCTGCTCCTGTTGAAGATCAGTTTTTGGTGTTTAAAACTAGATTTACAAAAACTTTGCTTAAAAAGAAGATTAATTTTAAGGCGTTAATTGCGGCCATTAGGCAATTAGCCGTCATGACAGATGCCGGTATATCTATACATGATAGCATAAAAGAGGTAAAAGAGGCTAGCGTAGATTTAACCTTAAAAGAGATTTTTGAAAATTTAAATGATGATTTAAATTCTGGACTTAGTCTTACACAAGCAATGATGCCATTTAAAGAGGATTTGGGTGATGTAACTTTAGCGATGGTTGAACTTGGAGAAAGCACTGGTAATATGGCCGAATCATTAGAAAAATTGGCTGAAATACTAGAAGAGATCGAAGAAAATCGTCAGAAATTTAAAAAAGCGATGAGGTATCCCATCACTGTAATGATAGCAATTGCCATAGCTTTTACTATTTTAATGGTTTATGTTGTGCCAAAATTTAAGGATATATTCTCAAAATTCAAAACAGAGTTACCGTTGCCTACAAAAATACTCCTTTTTATGGAAAACATTATACACAATTATGGATTTTATCTTCTTGCTTTTATAGCAGCTACAATAATATTTTTCAAGTATATGCTTGCCAATAGCGAGGAATTTAAGAAGAAATATGATAGATATATATTAAAAATTTACCTTATTGGAAAAATTGTTTTTTATGCAACTATGTCAAGATTTACTCTTGTTTTTACAGAGCTTATTCGCTCAGGTATCCCTATAGCAGATGCTCTTGAGACATCTTTGTTAACCCTAGATAACATGCATCTGAAAAAAAAGCTCTCTAGTGTGAATATATCTGTCCAAAGGGGCGTCTCTCTCACGGAAGCTTTTAGGGAGACCGGACTTTTTGAGGGCATGCTTATCCAAATGATTTCTGCCGGTGAACAGAGTGGTACGCTTGATAAAATGCTAGAAAAAGTTACAAACTATTTTAAATCAAGATTTAATGATATTATTGATAATATCTCTAGCTACATTGAGCCTATTTTATTAGGTTTTATAGCCGGGATGGTTTTATTGATGGCACTTGGTATATTTATGCCTATGTGGGATCTTGCAAAAGCTGTAAAAAACTAGGATATTAATTTGTTTAATAAACCAAAATACAATCTATTTAAAAATACTAACTATGCAATATGCGGGCTAAAAGATATTTATAAAAATGAAACATCTTTTAAAGCTCAACTATTAGCATTTATAATTCTTGCTATTATAGCTACTGCTTTAAATCTAACATATATCAAAACATCTATATTGATAATATCTCTGTTTCTACCACTACTTTGCGAAGTAGCAAATAGTGCGATAGAAAGAGTAGTAGATTTAGTTACATTAGAGCACCATGAGTTGGCAAAAAAAGCAAAAGATGCCGGTGCCACTCTAGTATTTATGGCTTATTTTATCGTAGCAATAATATGGATCGTAACTATATTGTACTAGAAAGGCCATATTGATTCTAGCATCTTTGACCCCCATGGTTTTTTCATACTTTGATCAATATCACCTTCAGTTTTATAGAGTATTTTTGCATCAGCTATATATTTAGAATCTATAGTATTTGCCTGATCTATATCATATGGCCTGATTACACCACTAATCTGGATAATCTGTTTTTCACCGTTTAACAAAAGCTCTCTGCTTCCCTCTATAAAATAATTTCCACTACTCAATATTTTAATAATTCTAGCAGATATGGTTGTAGTAAATTTTTCATCTCTACTATTGGTTCCTGTTCCAGAAAATGAGTTTGATGAATCTGTTGTTAGACCGATATTTGTTACCCCATTTATCTTACTAACTAAACTATTTACAGCACCATTTCCTCCCGCACTAGTTACAATTCCTCCACCTAGATTGTCTTTACTTGCTTTGCTAAGGTTTCTTTTAGCATTTGAACTTTGAGCTATATTTTCACTAATTACAACGGTTACTATATCGTTTATATGCATAGCTTTTAAATCAGAGAAGAGAGGATTATCCCCTTGCCCAAAGAGACTCCCGGGATTTGATCTTGGAGTATCATTTACTTTTGGGGGTAATTGATCAACATATTTTGGGGCTTTCATAGTAATTTTAGGATCAACAGGATGCATTGAACAACCCATAAACAGTATCAGCACAAAAGAAAGTAGCAAAGCTTTTCTCATATTTTTCTCATTTATTAGTTTTATTAAGTACCTAAAGCAAAAAAAGTTCCATAAATCAAATGTGTGCTTCGACAAACTCTTTTTTATCTTAAGGGCACCTCTAATAACCATATACACTGATAGCTTTATGAGGTTTTTTGCAGACAAGGCAGACTTTTGAAGTACTAGCCTTAGCTAATTCAAGAAAGTCTAACGAAGTATGCAAGAAACCTCATAAAGCCCGAAGGGAAGCCTATTATAGGGCAATCTTTTACAAGATAAATTTTTGAATTAGCTTTGGCTAGTACTTCAAATTTCTCTTATGAAATCTCACCCTATACTATACTTCTATCAGTGTATATGGTTATTGGAAGTGCCCTTTATTAAAAATATATGCTTCCATCGGATTTTCTCCAATTTGAAATATTATTTTACAAGTACTAAATGATATTTTAGCTAATGCCTTAGTCATAACCTCAAAGATATAAGCTCTAGTATTAAATAGATGAGTATGTGCCTCACCTTCATAAGCAAACTCTTCTCCTTCAACCAAAAGAAAACCCTCTCTTTTAAGATGTTTTTCAAATGTTAGCTTATCTGAAAGATTTTCAATATCTACTATTAGTATCACTTTCATTTTAACAAGACCCTATCAAGTTGAGGTGCAAACTCTTGTGCATTTTTATATCCTACTACTTTTAAAGATTTCAACTCTACTCCATTTTTAAAAAATATTATAGCAGGAGGACCAAAAACATTGAATCTTTTTAAGAGTTTTTTATCCTCATTGTCATTTTTTGTAACATCAATTCTTAATAGTTTCATTTTATCCATTCTGCTACGAACTTGAGTATTTTTAAATGTTTTTTCATCTAGCTCTTTGCAACTTATACACCAATCTGCATAAAAATCAATCATGACAGGCTTCTTAGAACTCTGAATAATCTTATTTAATTCATCAAGTGTTTTTACTCTTTGAAATACTGCATGCTCTGCTATTGTATTTGAATTTTGTAACCTAGCTACTTTTATATTTTTCTCTTCCAATGGATTTAAAGGATTTGTTGCACCCCTCATCGCACCAATAAACAGAAAAATAGAGTAGATAAAGATGATTATACCTATGCCTTTAAAAAACTTTGACCACCCAGAAGTTTCCTTATTTAAAGTTTCAAGAGCTCCCATATATATTGAGCTAATCAACAGTAATGCCATCCAAAGAAGCATAATAATCTGGGAATCGAGTATTCTAGAAAGCATATATATGGCTACAGCCAACATCAAAACACCAAAAAATGCTTTGATATTATCCATCCAAACTCCTGGACGAGGCATAAATTTACCTGCTCCTGCTCCTATAATCAGCAGCGGAACGCCCATTCCTAAACTCATCACAAAAAGTGCTGCACCGCCCAAGAGGGCATCTCCACTTTGACCGATATATATAAGAGCACCGGCAAGTGGTGCTGCCACACAAGGTCCAACTATCAATGCCGACAAGAAACCCATAACTGCAACACCTACTACTCCGCCTTTGTTGCTATTTTTAGATAATTTAGATTGTATAAAACTTGGCATCTGTATATCATAAAAACCAAACATAGAGAAAGATAAAAGCACAAAAATAAGACTAAAGATTGATAACACCCAAGGATCTTGGAGAGCAGTTTGGATATTTGCTCCAAAGAGGCCTGCCATAACTCCGGCAATTGTATATGCCAATGACATAGCCAAAACATAAACCAGCGATAAGAAAAAAGCCTTTTTAACACTCATATCTTTACTAGATTGCGATACTATGACTGATGAAAGTATAGGAATCATAGGGAAAACACATGGAGTTAAAGAGAGTAGTAAACCAAAACCAAAAAATGTTAATAATACTATCAAAAAACTACTATTTTTGATGGTATTTGCTATAGTATCTTCTTGTGAAGTATTTGTAGAAACAGTATTGTTTTGTGGAGTTTTAATTTTTTTTTCACTTTTTAAGAGTGTAAAATCATAAGTATTACTCATGGGAGAGTAACAAAGCCCTCTTTCTGAACATCCTTGATATGAAATTTTTATTTTGTATTTCCCACTTTTTACATATTTTCTGATAATATCCATCGGTATATTAATATTAATATCTTTTCTATGCACAATAAATTCATGAAATTTTACAGGTTTTGGGCGAGTTGATTCTTTATCTAGCAGTACTTTTTTGGGCTCAAGCAATTGAACATGGAGTTTATCATCATAAGCATACATTTTATCACCAAGCTTTATTTTTATATCCACACCCTTGTCTGACTGCACAGAGCTGACTTTAAAAGCTTCTTCTGGAGTTAAAATATTCTGTTTTGGAAATGCAGCATGTAGTGATATACTTATAAAAAGCAATAAAACAGATACTTTTACTATTTTTTTTAATACATTTGTCATCAGAGAAAACCTTTTGATAAAATTTTTTTATTCTATCAAAAGTAAGTAAATAAGTACCAAACCAAGAGCAATATCCACGGTAATTCAACTTTAATATTGAAGAAAGGATTTTGATTTTTAGCTTGCAAGATTATGTGCCAAAGGCAAAAATGCAACTGTTTGAGCAAAGCGAGTTTTGCATTTTTAATAATTTTGCAACCGATCCGCAGGAAAAAATCAAACTTTCCTTGATGAAATATTAAAGTTGAATTACCATGAGTAATATCAATGAGCCAGCCCTTTTTGACTGGCTCACCTACTTAACTACTCTACTTCGGCATCTATGATTTCATCATCAACTTTTGAATCTTTCTTAGGTTCAGCACCTTTTGCATCATCTTTTTTATACATAGCTTCTGCCAACTTATGACTAACTTCTGTTAGTGCTTTTACTTTTTCATCTATCTCTTCTTTTGTAGCAGAGTCATTTGCTAAAACATCTTTTAAAGCTTTTAGGGCATCTTCGATCTTAGCTTTCTCACTTGCGTCAACTTTGTCACCCATCTCTTCTAAAGATTTTTCAGTTTGATGAGCAAGTGCATCTGCTTGATTTCTAGCTTCTACAGTTTTCTTTCTTTTTTCATCATCTTCTTTATGAAGCTCAGCATCTTTGACCATCTTCTCTATCTCTTTTTCATCCAATCCGCTTGAGCCGGTAATCTTAATCTCTTGTGCTTTACCTGTTGCTTTATCAGTTGCACTTACGGTTAAAATACCATTTGCATCTATATCGAAAGCAACTTCGATTTGAGGCACACCTCTTGGGGCAGGCGAAATATTTTCAAGATTAAATTGTCCAAGAGATTTATTATCTTTTGCAAACTCTCTCTCACCTTGAAGTGCATGAATAGTAACTGCCGGCTGGTTATCTTCAGCAGTTGAAAAAACTTGTGTCTTCTTGACTGGAATTGTTGTGCCTTTTTCTATCAATCTTGTCATTACCCCACCTAATGTCTCAATTCCAAGACTAAGAGGTGTAACATCAAGTAAAAGAACATCTTTTACATCACCTTTGATAACAGCACCTTGAATAGCAGCACCAATAGCAACAACTTCATCAGGATTTACAGATTTATTTAAATCTTTTCCAAAAAATGCTTTTACTTTTTCTTGAACTAATGGAACTCTCGTACTTCCACCAACCATAACAACTTCTTTGATTTCACCTTTATCAAGATCAGAATCTTTTACAACTTCTTTAATCTTTGTTATAGTTTTCTCAACCAAATCTTCTATAAGAGCTTCAAATTTTGCTCTTGTTATCTTTTTAACCAAGTGTTTTGGACCACTTGCATCTGCTGTTATAAATGGAAGATTTACTTCTGTTTCTGTTGAACTTGATAACTCTTTCTTGGCATTTTCAGCAGCCTCTTTTAGTCTTTGAAGAGCCATAACATCACTTTTTAAATCGATACCATTCTCTTTCTTAAACTCATCTGCTAGATAGTCTATAAGTCTGTTATCGAAGTCGTCACCACCTAAAAATGCATCTCCACCGGTTGATAGAACTTCAACCACGCTATCTCCTGTCTCCAAAACAGTAACATCAAATGTTCCTCCACCTAAATCATAAACAACAATCTTCTCTGCATGCTTCTTCTCTAATCCATAAGACAGAGCAGCACTTGTAGGCTCATTTATGATTCTAAGAACATTAAGTCCTGCTATAACTCCAGCCTCTTTTGTAGCTTTTCTTTGT
Source organism: Campylobacteraceae bacterium (assembly GCA_027055635.1). Taxonomy (GTDB): domain Bacteria; phylum Campylobacterota; class Campylobacteria; order Campylobacterales; family Sulfurospirillaceae; genus JAADIZ01. The sequence goes on along the minus strand of JALUMZ010000053.1, from coordinate 5,473 downwards.
GAATCATTAAAATAAGCAGGTACAGTAATAACAGCGTCTGTTACATCTTCACCCAAGAATGCCTCTGCATCCTCTTTTAATTTCATCAAAACCTTTGCACTTATCTCTTGTGGAGTATATACCTTGCCATCTATTTCTATAGCACAAGCTCCATTTCTGTCAACTACCTCATAAGGCAATCTATCTTTTGCCTGTTGTGCTTTGTCTTCATCACACATTAAACCCATAATTCTTTTAATTGAATATATAGTTCTTTTTGGGTTTGTAACTGCTTGTCTCTTAGCAGTGTCACCGACTAAAATTTCATCCTTATCAGTATAAGCTACTACTGAAGGAGTTGTATTTTTTCCCTCTTTATTAGGGATAACTTTACTATCTCCGTGCTCAAAAATTGCAACACATGAATTTGTTGTTCCTAAATCTATTCCTATAACTTTTCCCATTTTTTATCCTTTAATTTAATTTTTTATTTAACTATGCTAACCATCGCTGGTCTTAGCACTCTGTCTTTTATCTTGTAACCTTTTTGAAATACCTCTAGTATCTCACCGGACTCTTTGTCCTCACTATCAAGTTGCATTACTGCCTCATGAAAATTTGGATCAAATCCATCATTAATATCAACCAATTCAATTCCATGCTTTTCAAATGTCTTTTTGAATTGCTCTATCGTTAAATTAATTCCCTCCTTGACTTTGTCTAAAAGGTTCTCATCTACACTACACTCATCTTTTTGGCAAGTATTTAGTGCCATATCTAATGAATCAATAATCGGCAACAGATCCCTTGCAAACTGTTCATGAGCATAGCTAACCGCTGTATATTTCTCTTTTTCCATTCTTTTTTTGATATTTTCAAAATCAGCATGAATTCTAAGATATTTATCTTCACACTCCTTAAGCTTGTCATCTAAAATTTTAATCTCATCAACACTCTCTTCATTCTGAGCAAGCTCATCAAATGAGACCGACTCTTCATCACTGTGTGGTAGATCCATATCTTTTTCTTTCTTTTTACTCATCTTTACTCCTTTGCATTATTAAAAAAACTCTCAAAATCACTATCTAGCTTACCTAAGCAAAACATTTGCAAAGATTCTTCATCTATTTTTGCATTATGTTTTACTGCCATACACCCTTTTGGAACAAAATCATCAAAATATATGCCTATTCCCAATGTATCTAAAAAACCAGGCTCTATAACTCTTTGTATAAAAGCCTCATCTTCTAATTCTTGTGCTATATTGTATAACTCATTTACTCCCTCTTTTAATAATGCATTTTGCAAGAGGATGCTATTTAATTTGCTATACAATTCATACAACCCAACTGAAGATGCAATCTTTTTCAAATCTCTCATATCATAACCGATAAAATCATTTAAAAATATCTCTACTTTATGATGATATTTAATCACAACCTCCTCATCATCAAAAATCAATATCAAAAACCTATTGCCAACCTTTACCAACTCCTTAAAAGTAGAGTTTCTGCTTTTTTTCAAAATGCAGTACAACCCATAATCTCTCACAGAGTTTTGAACCTTGTCTATATTATCAATTTCAAGAGGTTTTTGAGGATCAATCTTATCAATCCAATAATTTTTCAATGCAAGTTCAGTTGGAATTCGACCGCTACTCACATGCAACTGCACCAAAGAACCCTCTTTGGAAAGTTGTTTGAAATAGATCCTTATGGTTGATGGGGATATGTTTAGAGTCATTCTTTCTTGAAGTTCACTTGAGCCTATAGGGCTTTTGGACTTCAAGTATTGCTTTATGATTGACTCTAAAATAACATCACTCTTAGATAATTTCACAGTTCAGACCTCCCAAAGTAGAGATTAGCACTCTTCACTTTTAATTGCTGATGTAATTATACAACATTGAGTGATGTTTTGTCAAGTAGTTTTCTTTAGTCCTATTGACTAAAGTTTATTTAGTCAATAGATAATTCATGATTAAAGTATATATTATGATTTGCTAAAAGATTTTTTGCTACTAGCTCAGATATAAGTTTATACCCAAACAATGAACCTCCTAATGTTATTTTTTGAGAACCCAGAGTCTCCTTATGTGCATCTGCCATATCTGAAATAAAATATGCAAAACTTTCAATAATGCCATAGCTGAGTGTCATATCATCGCACCCTGCTAATTTAAAACTCATAGCACTTCTTAAAAACCTGTATGGATCAAAATCGGAGTGTATTTTATCTTCATTTTGAAGTTTCATATCAATTCTTACCCCTTTTTGTCCTCCAAAATCCTCAGCTTTTTCTATAAGTACCTCACCTGCATCTTTAAAATTATCGCTAAAACCAACTATTAAAGATACGAAACTTATATAATTAAAAAAATTATTTGATAATCTCTTGGGAATTTTGGCTCTATGTAAAAAACTATACAATTTAGGAAAAGCATCTTGGTACTTTTCTATAAGTTTTTCTCCATTTTCATCCATCTTTTTTATCGCTGAAAATATATCTCTGATAGATGAAAATGCTGGAAACCCTACTAAGGAGAGCATACCTTTATCATTATCATGATACATCACCTTATCATCATATCTCTTTGAAAAGTAAAAACAACTACTTTTAAAATCAAAAAGCTCTCTCTCCTTTAAAATAGAGACAAATTTTCTTATGCTGTTATCCTTAAACTTATCTAAGTCCTTCTTAAGATCATCGCTTGCATATTCATCACCTTTTATGATGAGGATTTCACCATTTTCCAAGAGAGTAACTTCAATATCCGGAATTTTTGGTATTTCTACATCATAATCTAAAAAACTATCATATTTTTTAGTATCGCTGCTTTTACATATAAATTCAACTCCACAACTAAATAGTTCTTCACAAATAAGCTGCAACATAACACTATTTGGCATCCTTATTTTTATCCTGTTCTTAGAAAGTATCTCTTTTGTTTCATATACCATATTTACTTTTGCTCTCATAATTGGCTTCTCTAGCGTCATAAGGATTTGCAGCTCTTCTTGGGTAATATTTACCATTTTTTGAACTAAAGATATGTCAGTCGGTATCACTTCAAAATCATCAATATCCTTCATATTTTCTTTATTAATCTCAAAAAACAGAAAAATT
>JALUMZ010000053.1:0-2358 GCA_027055635.1 Campylobacteraceae bacterium | reverse complement strand
TTTTATAGTCACTGCTACTGTTTGCTACTATCGTTGAATTTTCATCTTCAAGAGTAAGTGAAGTTACATTATAATTTATAAATCCAACTTCATTGGGAGGAAAGGGGTGGTTATGATAAAATGATTCTGCGTCTTTTGCGCACTCTATGGCATTTTTAGTAAAAGGCAAAGAGTTGGCAGTACTTTTTATATTTACCTCTTTGCCTACAATGCTATCTGTTATTTTAGCATTGGAAGATTTTAAAAATAGAGATAGTGGCAGCATAGAGGAGAGATGATCTGCAAATTCATGTTGTCTTTGCTCATCCTCATCAATATACAATTTTACAAATTCCCCCTCTTTTCTCAATTTGTATTTTACGCCGAACTCTTCACAAATCACCTTTAAAAAATTTTCCAATACTAAATTTTTTGATATATATTCAAAATCATACAACAAAATCATTTTAACCACCTAATAGTGTGCACAAGCAACATCAGCTACACTTTGTATGTCTGCCTCTTTTTTTATGCTATAGGTAAACCCCAACTCAACTATCTGTTTTAAAAATATTTTTTCCATTAATTTACTGCCTTCTTTTACTGCATTGGTCATTTTTAGTGTAGTCTTATCGACTACTTTTGGAATTATACCTATGATTTTAGTTGGTGGACGATCACCTACCATATCCATCATGGTCAAAGTTTGCAACATTTCCACTTCATGGGCACTACCTTGAAATGATATACTCTGGGGAATATTTTCAAAATCAAAAAAGTAAACATCTCCAATCTTGCCATCATTTGCATCTACGCAATCAAAAATTATAAGAGAATCATAATTGCTGATGATAGGAATCAATCTTTCTGCAAGCGTACCACCATCTATAAAATCAAGCTGGTGCTCTTTTGAAATAAACTCATATTTCTCTTCCAAGAGATGGCAAAGATGAACTCCGACACCTTCGTCGGAGAACATCACATTGCCGATACCTAGAGTTAAAATTTTCATAATTATTTCTCAGACTCCGGTATTTCCCATTTATATCCACTCACGATAGCATCTATCGTACCCTCTTTTCCATATATGGCATTAAAGACTGACATGTAAACATGTGCGATAATAAATATTATAATTCCCCATGTTAATACATGGTGAATCTCTCTTACACTTGCAAGTCCGCCAAACATCACTTCAAGGTATGTTAAGGGCATATTTAGAAAAGCCAAAAAGCTATCATGATAAACATGCATATACAAAATCAATCCTGTTATGATTAAAAATGTCAGCATAAGATATAGTGCCAAGTATGCTGCAAGTTGTAAAACATTGTATGCTCCACTCAACACGGGATGCTTTGAAATCAACAGATAGTATCCAATTTGCTTCATCCATTTTTTTACACTAAAAAGGTCTTTAAAGGATCGCATTTCATCTCTATCTGATTTTACAAAGAAAAAATAGTACATTTTTCCTATAAACATAGATATCATAATAAACCCTGCTATCTCATGAAAAGTTCTTCCTTTGGCATACAAAAATCCAGTAGGATTTGGATCAACTTCCGGTGATAAAAACGGATAAGCTATATAGAATCCGCTAATAATTAAAAAGATGATAGAAAAAAATCTTATCCAATGATGCCATCTGTAAAATGGTGAGAACTCTGTATGTCTTTTAACAAATAAATCTTTAAATTTTCCCATAATTGCTCCTTAACAAAAACAACTTAAATCCACTTTGTATTCACTCAATTCATTTCCTTTTGTATCCATCATATGCACAGCACATGCGATGCAAGGATCAAATGAGTGAATAACTCTGATGATTTCAAGCGGTTGTGAAAGGTCTTCTATCTTTAGACCTACTAGTGACTCTTCATAAGGTCCTCTAACACCTTTTGCATCTTTAGGACCGGCATTCCAAGTTGAGGGAACAACTGCTTGCCAGTTTTCAATGACACCGTTTTTAATTCTTGTCCAGTGACTTAATATCCCTCTTGGTGCATTTCCTAAGAATCTACCTTTATACTCTTTGTTTTTATCTATCTGATAACTTGTATAAGTCGAATCATCAACTTTTAAATTTGAAATCAAAGAATTAAATGCTTCTAGTCCGTTATCAGCTACAATTTTAGCTTCTATCATACGAGCAGCTGTCCTTCCAAGCGTTGAAAATACTGCTTTTAGCGGAAGTCCTGTATCTTTTAAAAATTGATCTACAACTTTAGTTACTTTCTTATTTCCTTTTGCATAGTTAATAACTATATTTGATAAAGGACCAACTTGCATTGGTTTTCCGTCATATCTTGGAGATTTTATCCAAGAGTATTTACCATCAACCTGCAGTACCTTTGTATCCTCCATTTCGCCTTTTCC
>JALUMZ010000052.1 GCA_027055635.1 Campylobacteraceae bacterium | reverse complement strand
CTAATGGGTACGATTTCAGGAAGTGCGGTTGCAAATACAGTCTCAACAGGAACTATCACGATTCCTATGATGAAAAAAGCAGGTTTCAAGCCGATGTTTGCAGCAGGAGTTGAGACAGCAGCGAGTACGGGTGGGCAGATAATGCCTCCTATCATGGGAGCAGGAGCTTTTATCATGGCTCAAATTACTCAGATAGCTTTCACTACGATAATCACACTCTCAATTTTGCCAGCTATTTTATACTTCTCCTCTATCGCTTTTTATATACATATTCACGCAAAAATGCACAATATAGATTGTGAAAAGATAGATAAAAAACTCTTTCCGATTTTAAGAGAGGGTTTTCACTTTCTTATACCGATAGCTGCACTTTTAGGGCTTTTGATTTATGGGTACACTCCAACTTATGCGGCTGGAATCTCTATACTCGTTATTATCGCATCATCTTATCTGACAAAAACAAAAAGAATGAGTTTTATGCAGATATTAGAGGGCTTAGCCGAGGGCTCAAAAAGTATGGTAACTACTGGAGTCTTACTTGTGGGCATCGGCGTGGTTGTAGGAGTTATAAATATCTCAGGTATTGGGGTAACATTTTCGCAACTCATCATGGAGTGGTCGCACAATAATCTTCTAATAGCTCTTGTATTGGTCGCTATCGCTTCGCTGATTTTAGGTATGGGGCTTCCTGTCACAGCTTCTTATGTAGTGCTGGCAGTTCTTTCAGCTCCTGCGCTTGTAGGTTTGATGATGAGTCCAGAGATGGCAGCGCTTGTAAATGCAGGTGTTGTGTTGCCTGAAGCTACCATGTACCTACTTTCAGCTCATTTGATTATATTTTGGTTATCGCAAGATTCAAACTTAACACCTCCAGTTTGCTTGGCAGCTTTTGCGGCTGCCGCTATAGCTGATACACCACCTATGAGAACAGGACTGCAGGCTTGGAAACTTGGGAAAGGTCTATATATAGTTCCGCTTCTATTTGCCTTTAGTCCTATAATCACAGGAACTTGGCCGCAGAGATTTGAAGTATTTGGCTTTGCTATGGTTGGAATCTTGGCATTTGCTGCGACAGTTGAGGGTTTTTGGGATATGAAAATGACTATAATCGAGAGACTGTTTTTTGGTATTGCTACTTTGTTACTTTTATCTCAAGATGGCATATATGGCATAGATGCTGCCATTGGTGTTGTGCAATATACACATATTGCCGGTATATTTATATTGATATTTATTATGTTCATACATAAGAGTCGATATAAAAAATTTGTTTTACAAAAGGTCGCATAGGTGATATATGATTATCTGATCATAGGTGGGGGAATTATAGGTTTAAATATAGCACGAGCTCTAAAGCTCCAATATAAAGATGCAAATATCGTAGTGATTGAAAAAGAGAGTGAAGTTGGAATGCACAGTAGTGGGCGAAATAGTGGAGTGTTGCATGCAGGATTTTACTACACAGCAGACTCCCTAAAAGCAAAATTTACTAAAATTGGTAACAAAAAAATGCATGAGTTTTGTGAAAGCAGAGGGCTTCGGATAAACAGGTGCGCCAAAGTAGTTGTAGCACAGAGTGATGATGAGGTCAAAGGACTTGAAGAGCTAAAAAGAAGAGGGGATGTAAACGGAGTTGAGCTTAGATGGATAAGTAAAGAAGAGCTTAATGAAAAATTTCCTCTCATAGATACTCATCAAAAAGCTCTGTTTTCACCTACAACTGCCACCATTGATCCAAAAGAAGTTACACTGGAATTTAAAAAATATGTGCAAGAACTAGGGGTTGAGGTGATGACATCTGTCTCTTATGAAAAGAGAAATTACGAGTATGAAATCCAAACAAATAGAGGCTCTATGAGATTTAAGAAGTTGATAAATTGCGCAGGACTGTATGCTGATAAGATAGCCAAAGATTTTAATTTCGGACACAAGTACACGATAATTCCATTTAAAGGCATATATCTCAAAGACAAATATAATGTTTGCGGATTGGAGACAAATGTCTATCCTGTGCCAAATCTTGCAAATCCGTTTTTGGGTGTTCATTACACTTATGCTGTGGAAAATGACAGTAAGATAGGACCAACTGCAATTCCAGCTTTTTGGAGAGAAAATTATAAAGGATTTGATAATTTTAATTTGGGTGAAATGGCTCAAATCTTGTACTATGAGGCGAAACTTTTTCTTACAAATGCCTTTGGCTTTAGAAATCTGGCTATCAGCGAAGTGAAAAAATACTCGAAATCATATCTTTTAAATCTAGCAAAAGGTCTCACTAGGCCACTAGATATGAGTGGATTTAACTCTTGGAGTACGCCCGGAATTAGAGCTCAACTGTTGGACACCAAAACTTTGGAGTTGGTTCAGGATTTTGTAGTAGAAGGAGATGAGGTGAGCGTGCATGTGCTAAATGCAGTAAGCCCAGCCTTCACCTCTTCTATACCATTTTCGCAATGGGTAGTAGATAATTATATCTCTAAATAATTGATTTTCTTACTATTTTTACTGCTTCTGTCATATTTTTAAGACTTGGTTTTACCTCTTCCCATTTTCTTGTTTTCAGACCACAATCAGGATTTATCCATAACTGCTCTTTTGGCAAGACTTCAAGCAGAAGTTCTATCTGTTTTACTATCTCTTGAACGCTTGGAACTCTTGGCGAGTGGATATCGTAAACCCCTGGACCTACCTCTTGTTTGTATCCAACTTCTTTAAATATTTTTAAGAGCTCATTTCCGCTTCTTGCAGTCTCTATCGTGATTACATCTGCATCCATGGCTTCTATGGTTTTTATGATGTCATTAAACTCACTATAACACATGTGAGTATGGATCTGTGTCTCTTCTCTTGCACTGCTGACGCAAAGCTTGAAGTTTTCTACCGCCCATTTTTCATAAGTTGGAATCTTGCTTTTTCTCAGTGGATATCCCTCTTTAAAAGCAGCTTCATCAACTTGTATGATTTTTATGCCAGCATTTTGAAGATCATCTACTTCATCACTAAGAGCGACTGCTATCTCTTTTGCCACTTCGTCTCTTGGTTTGTCATCTCTGACAAATGACCAGTTGAGTATAGTCACGGGACCTGTTAGCATGCCCTTCATAATTTTATCCGTTTTACTCTGTGCATAGGTAATCCAATCAATAGTCATTGGATTTGGACGACTTATATCTCCATATATAAAAGGAGGTTTTACACACCTGCTTCCATAGCTTTGTACCCATCCATTTTTACTAAAACCATATCCACTTAATTGCTCGCCAAAGTATTCGACCATATCGTTTCTCTCAGGTTCACCGTGAACTAAAACTTCCAAGCCAATTTCATCTTGAAATGCTACACACTCATCTATATAATTTTTCATGACACCCTCATAAGCTTCTTTTGAGATTATTTGATTTTTGTACTCTCTTCTGGCCTTTCTTATCTCAGGTGTTTGAGGAAATGAGCCGATAGTGGTGGTTGCTAAATCCTTGTATCCTAAAAGTTTTCTTTGCATCTTTATTCTATGCTCAAACGCTGTGTCTCTTTGTAACTTTGTTAGGTTTTTTATTCTGTTTTTCACCTTTTGGTTGTGAATCTTTTCAGAAGTTTTTCTACTTTGATTTGCTTTTTTGTTCTCATTTAGTAAATTTAATTCTTCTTTATTTAAAGATTCTATACCATCAAAAAAGAGTTTTGTTACAAGTGAGATTTCCCCTAGTTTTTCAACCCCGTAACTTAGCCAACTCTTTATCTCGTTATCCATATTTTCTTCATATTTTAGTGTAAAAGGAGTGTGAAGCAAAGAGCAAGAAGAGCTAATGATGATATTTTCTTTTGAAACTGTTTTTGCTAACTCATCTAAAAGTTTAACTGTTTGTGTAAAATTATTTTTCCAGATGTTTCTGCCGTCAATCACACCGGCTATGAGTTTTTTACCTGATTTTGCTATAGCTTCAAGACTCTCTATGTTCTCTTTTCCATATAAAAAATCCAACCCTAATCCCCATACGGGAGTATTTACCAATATCTTTGTAGCTTCGTTTGAGTGCTCAAAATATGTGCTTATCACTATCTTTACATG
>JALUMZ010000051.1 GCA_027055635.1 Campylobacteraceae bacterium | reverse complement strand
GAGAGAAGAGCAGTAGAAACAACTGCTGAGGGTAAGAAAAATGCCATGATACTTGAAGCTGAGGGAAAACTTCAATCAGCAAAAAAAGAAGCTGAAGCTCAAGTGGCACTAGCTGATGCATCTGCTCAAGCTATAGAGATGATAAGTGACAAGATAGCAGATAAAGAACTTCCAGCTATGTTTTTGCTAGGAGATAGATATGTAAACTCGTTAGAAAACATGAGTAAAAGTGAAAACTCTAAGATAATAATCTATCCAGCAGATTTACAAGCAACTTTAAAGGGAATGTTAGGAGCTTTTAAATAGTTTTTAAATGCTCATGTATTTTATAAGCAAGAGATTTTATATCTAAATCTTTGGTTACAAGAGAGAGGTCATGTTTTCCTAAAGTTCCATAAAGAGTTGGGGAGGTAGCTTTAAAAAGTGCTAATGTTGGTGTCTTTGTTGCTGATGCTAAGTGCATAGGACCAGTGTCTGCACATATAAAGGCTTTTAGGGTAGCTATGTTATTTGCTAAATCTCTTAAGTTTTTTTCACTCATAGTTTTTATAGTTTTATTTAGTGGAGTTTTGTTGTTTGGATCTAAGATGTCTATAAACTCTAATGTGTTATCTAGTTTTTTTAACTCATCAACTAACTCTTGCCAAAAAGAGTTTTGATACTTTTTTTCTCCTCTGGCATCTCTAAAAATACCTATAACATTTGTCTTTTTTGGTCTTTCAACTTTTAAGTTTAACTCTCGCTCAAAGTTGTTTGGATTTTCTCCAAAAACTTTTACTAACTCTAAAGGTTTTAGGGCTTCATGAAGTCCGTTGAAGTTGTTTATAACTTCTGTACTATGAGTTACTGGTAGGTATTGATTTGCTTCAAAAAATCCTACTTTGAAAGGAGCTTTTACTAAAAGAGTAGCTACTTTATCGCTTGATGAACCTAGATTTGAAGTTATAGTTAAATCGTAATCATTTTGATTTATCTCTTTTATAAGTTTTAAGGCTTGGAGTGGTTTTGTTAAAAGTTTTCTATCAAAAGAGTAAACTTTGTTTATATTTGGCATACCTTCTATAAGTGGGGTGATGTAAGGAGCTCCAAGTACAAAATCTATCTTTGCATGAGGAAAAATCTCACTTATGGCATTTACAAGTGGGCTTTGGAAGATTATATTTCCTATTCGATAGTTCATTCTTATGATTAGAATTTTTTTGATTTTCTCTTTTGGTAAAGCAGAAGAGTTTTGCTTTTTTGTAAAGAGTTTTGCCAAAGTTTGATTTATGTTTTTTGCTAACTCTCTTCTAAATTTTACATGCCATTTTACTGCCAAAATATTTCCTTATATAAAACTTGGAGCATCATTTGAAAAGAGGATTAAATCTCCCTCTTTAGTTTCAGTTGCTAAAAGCTCTTCGATATTAGTTTTATCTTTTAAGATTATCTTTTTCTAATATACATTAATCTTAAAATTTTACTTTGTAGCATGGAAGGAGTGTGTAAGAGAGGCGTTGCTTATGTGCTTATGTTATGTTTTTGAAGTATTTTTCTTATTGTGCTTCTGGAAGTTTGCATATATTTTGCAAGATGAGTTATATTGCTATCTTTTTTTACCAAAGCCTTGTAGAATTTTTTTTCGATCTCCTCTAGTGTAGTTTTTGCATTTTCTATGCCTTCTGTTTCAAGCATATGTGAAAATATATCATTTAGGGAAATCTCTTTTTTGTTTTGTTGTTCAAATTTTATGTTGTCTTCTTGGATTACATCTTCATGGGCATTCAGTATAGAGTTATAGACTATATTTTTTAACTCTCGTATATTTCCTTTATAATGTCTATTTTTCAAAATTTCTAAAGCAGTGTTAGATATACCTTTTATATTTAGCTTTAACTCTTTGTTTGCTTTTTTGATAAAAAAATCTACCAAAATAGGTATATCTTTTTTTCTATGTTTTAGTGTTGGTACTTCTATGTTTATCATGGAGAGTCTAAAATACAAATCTTGTCTAAAATTTTCGTTTTCTATGTTTTTATTTATATTAATATTTGTAGCAGATATGATTCTGCCACGAAACTTTATATCACTATTTCCGCCAACCCTCTTAAAAGTTTTGTTTTCTAAAAATCTAAGAAGTTTACTTTGCAGTGAGATATCAAGTTCTCCTATCTCATCTAAAAACAAAGTACCATCTCCAACTACTTCGGCAAAACCTATATGTTGTTTGTTAGCATCTGTAAATGAGCCTTTTTCATGTCCAAAAAGTTGTGATTCAAATAACTCCTTTGGTATGGAAGCGCAGTTTACCGCCAATATCTGTGAGTGAGAATTTTTTGAATTTTTATGAATGAGTCTAGCTATAAGCTCTTTTCCTACTCCTGTATCTCCTAAAATCATCACAGGTAAGTTGTTGTTAGCTGCTATGCCTATCTTACTATATATCTCTTTCATGGTTTCAAAAGAGCCGACAAACTCTTCATTTATCTGATCCATGACTTTTATATAACTCTCTTTTTTCTCATCATATTTTTTGATTACATCTTTTAGCTCGTCAGCCGTAAAAGGTTTTTGTAATATATCTTTGATTCCTATTTTTGATGCCTCTATCATGTTTGTGGGAGTTGTATAAGCAGTCATTAAAACAACAGGTAAATCTATGCTGTTTTCTCTTAATATCTTTATCAAATCTATGCCGGAAAAATCATCACTAAGCATAACATCCACAATAAGAAGTTTTATTTCGTTTTCTCTTATCTGTTTTACTATATTTGCCTCTAAGCCATTGAAAAGTACTGTTTCATACTTTGCTCTTTTTAAGATTTTTGAAACAGAGTATCTTATCTCGTCTTGGTCATCTATTATCGCGATTTTCATCATCTTTCCTCTAGTGGTAGATTTATCAAAAATGTTGTTTCATCCTTATCTGCTAGACTCATCTCTCCTCCGGAGAGATAAACAATCTTATAGATAGTAAAAAGTCCCAGCCCAGAGCCATTTGTTTTTGTAGTAAAAAATGGCTTAAATATCTTTTTCCTAAGGGCTGGCGATATCCCCTCTCCGCTGTCTGAGATTTTCAAGATGGACATCTTTTCATCTTTTTTATGCCATTGTATATCTATTTGACCATCGTCTTTGATAGCTTCTATAGAGTTGTTTATCAGATTCATAAAAATCATTTCAAATGAACTCTGGCTTATATTTACTTTCAAATCTTGTTCAATACTGTATGTTAGTTTTATATTTTTACTTTTTAATTTTGGTTTTACTATTTTAATTAAATCTTCGAGTGAATTTTTTACATCTAGGATCGTGGCATCTCTTTTGTCTATGGGCTTTCCTAAGGATAAAAAATCTATTACTTGAGCATCCATTCTGTTGAGTGTATTGTTGATGATTTGTAAATCTTCACTATCTATATCTTCACCGTCTTGTAGTAGTAGTTTTAAAGGTTGTAGGAGGTTTTTGATCTCGTGTGCGAAGAGCGAACTTATCTCCCCTAAAGTCTTTAAGGAGTGTAGAATTTTCTCATTTTCTTCAAGTTTTGAGAGTTGGGTGATGTCTGAAAAAGATATGACAAGGTACTCGTTTACAAGTCTTATTTGGTAGTATAAAGAGAGGTCTTCACCCATTTCATCTGTAATTTTTTGTTTACAAAATGTACAAGAATTATTTTGATAGCATTTTATCAAATCCTTCACATATGGGCTTTTAAATTTTCCATTTTTAAGCAATAGCTTGCTCATTGGATGATCATTTTGGTACATAATATTTAGATTTTTATCGCATATAATTATAAAGATATCTACTGAAGCTAAAATTTGCTGATAAAATCTTTTTAATTGTTCTTCTTTTTCAACAGAATCTTGTATCTCCTTCATCAGGTAAGTTGTAGTCTTGACCAAGTCTGTTATCTCATCATTTTCAACGCTTTGTATTTCTGTTATATCTCCCCATCTTTTTTGAGAGATAGCTCTTGCATTTTCTTTTAATATATCTAGCCTGTCAAGCAGGTTTTTCATAAAATAAATAGCAAAAAGAAAAGAGAATAGAGCAGCAAAAACCATTATAAAAAAATTTGTTGAAAAGCTCTTCTCTATCATATTTTTAATAGAATTCTTTTCTACATCCAAAACAAAATATCCAAGCAATACCCCATCTTTCTTAAATGGTAGAACAGTGTGTTTGCTTTTATCGTCCAGGATGGTTCCAACTCTGTGTTTTTTTGTATCTGTATGTGCTAAAACAATAAAATTTCTATTAACTATCCCTGCATCTTTTATGGCTCTGTTTTTAGAAAATGATTTTAAGAATTTAAATAGTGCCCAGTTATCATTTGCCAAAATTGCACTTGTTAGAAAATCCTTGTTTGACTGTATATTGCTATCAATCATCTCATTAATGATTTCATTTGTCTGTTTTTTGGATGTATTTATGGCTAGAAGCACTATGACACTTGAGAAAATTGTGATAATGATAAAAATCAAAACTGCAAGCTTTGAATATATGGATAATGAGTGCAGTTTTTGTATTAATTTTCTCATTTTTTATCTTTGAGAAAATTTAACATTTTATATATTTTAGCATATGTCTGATTTGTTGGTTTTTCAAACTTATCTATATTTAAATGATTTAGTATCTTTTTTCCTATCTTTGTTCTGTGCATATTTAAGAAAAGTTTTTGAAGTTTTATAAACTCTTTTTTATTTAGATTAGATCTTGCAACTATGGGAGAGATGGTAAATGGTCCTAATTTTTCTACAACTCGCAGCTTTTTTATATCATTTGGATGTTTTTTGGCATATTGGGTGAGAACAAGACTATCTACACTTGCACCATCTACAAAACCTTCAAGTACTGCATTTATAGATTCGCCATGATCATAGGTATATATAAGGTGACGAAAAAATATACCAATTGTATAACCATATTCTTCTATCTTGTAACTTGGCGCAATTGAACCAGATGTGGAACCAGGATCAGTAAAAGCATAAATTTTATCCCTAAAATCTAGCAAACTTTTATACTTAGTGCTTTTTAATGCTATAACATCTGAGTAGTATTTGTCATTTCCATTTATTATTGGAATTGCCAGTAGTTTTGCATTTTTTTTATCTTTCAAGAGTGTATAGGTGGAACTGCAGACATAAGCTATATCTGATTTTGAATCTTTTATATTGGATACAACTTCTGCATAAGTTCTTGCAAATTTTATATCTATTTTAAATTTTGAATTATCTTCCAAATATTTTTTCCATTGGAGATATGTTTTTAGATCCTCCTTTAGAGTAGTGCCGGTAAATGAAAAAGTGATAATTTTTGCAGCTAATGGCGTAATAAGTATAAAAATTAAAAATAAACTGGTAAAAATTTTACCACCAATGGAAATTTTTTTATCATTTTTCATTATAGTTTCCTTGCTAAAAGTATCAAAACCCCTAAGTATAGGGATTTATAAAAAGTTGGAACACTATTTGCGCCTATATAGGTACAAAATATATGAGTGAATTATATACTGATATTTTGAAAAACAACTTTAAAGGAGTTGCTATGAGCAAAGAAGAGCTTTCAAGAGTTGATGAAAAGTTAACTTTGGAAACAGATGAATCTAGAAGAGATTTTCTAGATAAGTTTTCAAAAGGTATCTTTGGAGGGTTGATTGCGAGTGGTGTTGTAAATGCACTTGCTCCAGTTCAAGCCAAAGCAAAGATGGATGGCAGTAATTTAAATTTTTCTGAACCATTTAAACCTTTTGATTTGCCACCTGAGACACCGGGTGAAGATGGAATCCTTAGAATGATGAGAGATATCCAAAGAGCACTTAAAAAGCCGATAGAGCAAAGACATTGGAAAATGGTCATAGATCTTAGAAAATGTGTCGGTTGTGATGCATGTTCTGTATCTTGCGCTGCGGAAAATAAACTTCCACCTGGGGTTATCTATAGACCGGTAATCCAACAGGAGATAGGAAGCTATCCAAATGTTGGACATGTTACTCTTCCTCGTCCTTGTATGCATTGCGATGAGCCTCCTTGTGTGCCTGTCTGTCCTGCAGAGGCAACATGGAAAAGACCAGATGGTATTGTAATTGTTGATTATGACCAATGTATAGGTTGTAGATACTGCTTAAATGCTTGCCCATATGATGCAAGAACATTTGATTTTGGTATGGAATACATAGATGGCGCGGCCGATGCTCCAAAAGTTTTTCTTGGTAAAGAAAAAGCTGGAAAATATGAAACAGAAGCTTCTTATGAGTATGAAAAAGAGTGGAAAAGAGAAGGAGAAGAATCTCCTATAGGAAATGCAAGAAAATGTCACTTCTGTATTCCAAGAATAGAAAAAGGAATGTTGCCCGAATGTGTTGTTACTTGTATAGGTAGAGCTACATATTTTGGTGATGGAAATGATCCTCAAAGCTTGGTTTCTGAACTTATCGCTTTGCCAAATGCATTTAGGCTAAAAGAAGAAGTTGGTACACACCCTAGTGTGTATTACATCAAGTAGGAGGATGAGATGACAAGAGAAAAAATGGGTAACATCCTTGTTTGGATTTTAATAATTGGTTTTGGAGCGTGGGGACTTCCAGGTATGCTAGATAGATTTGCAAATGGACATGTCAATACAGCTTATGGTTCATATATCCCTTGGGGACTTTGGATTTCAGCATATATTTGGTTAATTGGTCTTTCAGCCGGTGCATTAATGATTTCTGTAATGACTTATGTGTTTAACATAGAAGCAGTTAAAAAAGTAGGAAAGATGGCATTTTTAGTTGCAATCGCAACTCTAGTAGGTGCGATGATGTCTGTTGGACTTGACCTTGGTCATCCACTAAGAGCATTTAGTCTTATACTTGATCCAAATCTTCACTCTATGATGGGTTGGATGGCTGTTTTATATAGTGCATATTTTGTAACTCTTTGTGTAGAGCTATATTTTGCTATTAAAAAAGAGCAAGCAAGAGGTGAAAAACAAAAAAGTATAAAGAAGATTTTGGTAGTGCTTGGTATTTGGAGTATTCCTTTAGCATTTGCATTCCACGGGGGTGTTGGTGGAGTTTTCGCTAATGTTATAGCAAAACCATACTGGCATGGACCAATGTTACCGGTTGTGTTTTTAGCTGGTGCATTTTTAAGTGGTGGAGCGCTATTTGCAACTGTTGCTTATATATGGAGACCTAATCAATCTAAAGAAGAGTTTTTAAAGATGATGATTTTCTTGGGAAAAACAACTTTGGCACTTCTTATCTTAGATGAAATCTTAGAACTTTCAGAAGTTTATGTTGGTACATTCTATTCAGCATATGGAGAGGGACATCTTTGGCAACAAATTCTATTTGGTCAATACTGGTACACATTCTGGATAGTTCACATCCTAATAGGTGTATTAATACCACTATTTTTACTAACAGCAAAATCAAAATCTCCAGGTGCAATCGCACTAGCTGGACTTTTGATAGCAGGTAGTTTCCTAGCAGTAAGACTAAATATCGTAATACCGGGTATGTTAGACCCAGAGATAAAAGGTATTGCGGATGCTTGGGTGCATAGTAAACTAACATTCTCATACTTACCGTCTATCATGGAATGGCAGGTATTATTATTTATAGTAGCTGTTGTAATGGCGGTATTTATGATAGGTAAAAAAGTCTTACCAATATATCAAACAGCAGGAGACGAGTAATGAAAAATGAAATAGCAAAAAATAAACCAATGGATAGAAGAGGTTTTCTAAAGACTTCAGCCCTACTTGGCGGATCAGCTGCATGTTTAGGTGCTGTTGAAAAAATTAATGGTGAAGGTTTTGGGAGAGATAAGATTAATTATCCTTTAAATGATGCCAAGAATGTGATCTATTCTGTCTGCTTACAGTGTCATACAGCTTGTCCGATTAAAGTCAAGATTGAAAATGGTGTTGCAGTTAAGATTGATGGAAATCCATACTCTATCCAAAATATGAATAGTCCAATTCCAACTTCAACTGATATAGAAGTTGGTGCGAAGATTGATGCAGGTATCTGTCCTAAAGGTCAAGCGGGAATACAGACTATATATGATCCTTATCGTGTTGTCAAGGTTTTAAAGAGAGATGGAAAAAGAGGTGAAAATAAGTGGAAAGTTATACCTTTTGACCAAGCTGTAACAGAAGTTGTAGAGGGTGGGAAACTTTTTGCAAATATTCCTGGTGAAGAAAATAGAGTTGTAGAGGGTTTGCGCCAAGTAAGAGTTTTAAAAGATGCAAAAGTAGCAAAAGCAATGGCTAGTGATGCTATGAATGTAGGAAAAGGCAAAATGAGTCTTGCAGATTTTAAGGCAAAGCATGCTGCGCATTTGGATGTTTTAATAGATCCTGATCAACCTGATCTTGGACCAAAAAACAATCAATTCTTAATGCTTGCAGGAAGAATGGAGCATGGTAGAAAAGAGTTAGCAAAAAGATGGCAAAGAGGAGCTTATGGAAGTAACAACTTTATGGAGCATACAACAGTATGTGAACAATCCCACCATATAGCTTATAAGCAGGTAACAAGCCAGTATGTTGATGGCGGAAAATGGAAAATTGTAAGTGAACACATGAAGCCTGATTTTAGAAATGCCAGATTTGTGATCTTCTTTGGAACAGGTTTTGTTGAAGCAAACTTTGGACCTCCGATAATGGCAAACCTTGTCACAAATGCGGTTACAAATGAAGGATGTAAAGTTGCAGTTGTAGATCCTAGATTTTCAAAAAGTGCAGCAAAAGCTTGGCAGTGGGTTCCTGTAAGACCTGGTGGTGACGCAGCCTTGATTTATGGCATGATTAGATGGATGTTTGAAAATGATAAGATAAATAAAGAATTTTTGGTGAATGCAAATAAGGCAGCTGCCAAGAAAGCAAATGAGGAGAGTTGGACAAGCGCAACTCACTTGATTGCTTATGACAAAGAGGGACCGGCTAAAAAACTAAGAGCAAGTGATCTCGGTATTGGTACAAGTGACCAGTTCGTAACAACAGTAGATGGAAAGCCTGTCGCAGTAAATACAAATGATAAATTAAATCCCATCGTTGGAGATCTGTTTTTTAAAGGAGAATTAAACGGTATCAAAGTTAAATCAGAACTCTATATGGTAAAAGAATATGCTCTAAGTAAGTCTATGGATGAATGGGCAAAAGAGGCAGGACTTAGTGTAAAAGAGATAGTAAAATTGGTGCGAGAATATACAAAATATGGCAGACAAGCGGGTGCCGAGATGTATAGAGGTCCTGTTCAGCATACAAATGGATATTTTAACGGTATGGCTGTTATATACCTAAATATGCTAGTTGGAAATATAGACTATAATGGCGGACTTATCAAAGGCGGTGGACACTACCATGAAGATGGAAGTAAAGGTGGACCATTTAATCTTAAAAAAGATGTATTTGCCGGTAAAACCAAAGCTTTTGGACACAAGATAACAAGAGAGGGTTCATACTATGAGCATAGTTCTTATTTTCAAAAAAATGGCTACCCTGCAAAAAGACCTTGGTTTCCACATACAGGAAATGTTTATCAAGAAGCCATACCATCCATGGATGATGCATATCCATATGGTGTAAAAATTTTGATGACTATTATGGGTACACCATTGCTCTCAAATCCAGCAGCTCAAATGTCTATGAAGACTATACTAGATTTCAAAAAAACTCCTCTTTATATAGCTAATGATGTTGCTATTGGTGAAACTAGTATGTTTGCAGATTATATTTTTCCTGATTATGCTATCTGGGAAAGATGGGGAACTCCACATGTTCCGCCATCAGCAGTTACTAAAATGTCTAAATTTAGACAGCCTACAATCGAGCCTTTGACAGATGTTGTGAGTGTGTTTGGCGAGGAACAACATATTGGCTTTGAGTCTATGCTTTTAGCTTTTGCTGAAAAACTTGGACTTCCTGGATTTGGTGATGATGGTTTTGGAAAAGGGATGCCTTTTAAAAGAGTAGAAGATTGGTACTTAAAACTAGCTGCAAATATAGCTGCAGGTGATCATAAAGGTGATGCATTGCCTCAAGCTGATGAAAAAGAGATAAAGATATTTAAAGAGGCGAGAAGGCATATGACATCAGCAACATTTGATTTTGGCAGATGGGCCAAGGCTTGTACTGATGCAAATGGAAAAAGCTGGTTTAAAGAGACAATATATTTGCTAAATCGTGGTGCAAGAGGTGAAGATTTTACAAAGTACACTAAGAATGTTGAAAATAGTGATAAGATATTGCATAAATTTGGCAAAATGTTTAATTTTTATTGCGAGAAAGTGGCAAATACCAGACATAGTTACACAGGGAAAAAATTTAGCGGTATTAGTAGGTATAACCCTGCCATAGACTATGCAGGCAAAGAGGTTGTTGGAAGTTCAGCATATCCTTTAAAATCTATAACTTATAAACCAATAACAGGTGGACAGGCTAGAACTCAAGCAGTTGACTACTGGTTGCAGGCTATAATGCCAGAAAATACCATAGATCTAAATACCCAAACTGCACTTGAGATGGGTTTTAAAGATGGAGATATGGCAAAAATTGTTTCTGCAGATAATCCAGAAGGAGTCTGGGATTTAGGTCCATCTGGTAAAAAACCGATGATTGGAAAAATCAGAACAGTTGAAGGTCTGAAGCCTGGAGTTTTAAATACTTCATGGAGTTTTGGTCATTGGGCATATTGTGCTAGAGATATCGTGGTTGATGGCAAAGTTATCAAAGGTGAAAAATCCAGAGAAGCTGGTATATGTTCAAATGCTGCTTTGACAGTTGACAGTGGACTTAAAAATTCAACTTTAGAGGATTTAATAGGTGGCTCAGCAGTTTTCTATGATTCATTCGTAGGACTTGTAAAAGCTTAAAAATTTTGTAATATGTACCTGCCAAATCTCTATCCTTTTTTGGCAGGTACAAATTTTACAGGAGGATGTTATGAAAAGATTTTTCATTAAGTGTTTTAGTTTTATAGTTCTATTTGTTTTCACAAATTCTGCTTTTGCACTAGATTATAGTTCGTTGCCAGAGATTGTCAAAACAAATATCACAAAGCAGTATAGTGGTGAAGATATCAAAATTCTTTCCGTTAAGAGAAAAGGATCAAGATACGCCATAATCATAAAAACAGAATCAGGAAAAGATAAGGTCGTTGTGACAAGAAAAGGAAAAATCTTAAGCATCAGCGAATACCTAAAAGGTATGGAGCCAACAGGCGGATGCTAAAGTATATATTTGTTCTGTGTTTTAGTTTGCTTATAGTAGTTGTAGCAAATGATAAAGACAGACAAAGAGTAATAGATGGCATTAAAAAACACTACAAGAATCAAAATATCATATTTTTACATATAAAAGAGATGACAAATAAGAACTATTTTGTAATTATAAGAAATAATAATATGCAAGAGAGAATTGAAACTGATAAGAATGGTAAAATATTGAGTATAATAGATGATTTAAGTGTAGCAGATGAGGTAGAGGAGGGATGTTAGATGCATAAAATTATATCTGTTTTAGTGGCTCTACATGTAAGTATATTTGCTTCATATATATCGGTATGTCAAAATTGCCATGGAAAAGGTTTTGAGAAAAGGGCACTTGGAAGATCTAGGATAGTTAAAAACTTAAAAAAAGAGGAGATAAAACAGAGATTAAATTATTTTAAAACTTCAAGTTCTATCATGAAAAGCTATGCATCTTCTTTAAGTGAGAAGCAGATTGGGCAAATAGCAGAAATCTTTGGAAGATAAACGAATACAACTATAGCAAAAACATTTCAAAAATTACTATAAACTTAATTTAAGCTATAATATTTTATTATATTATTTCAATGTAAAAAGACGATTCACTTTTTGAGTGGAATAGTAGTGAAAATTATCTTTCGGCAAAAGCTCTACATGTAGAGATAAAAAGATAGCGGATGGATTTTGCCTATTTTTAAACATAATATGAACATTTAGATGTATTTAAAGATTTGACAAGATAAAATTTTGAAGAATAAAAATTGAAGGGTATAGTATGAAAAAAAAGTTATTTATAGGGTTAATTTTAACACTAGTAATCCTAGACCTGTATGGAGCTAAAATATCACAGGCACAATGTGAAGCTAAGGCAAATAAAGGATACATCTTTGCAGGTGGAGAGTGTGTTGAGTATGTTGCATTTAAAGGTGACAAAAAGGGATTTTTGAACATCATAGTGCACGGTACTTGGAAAGCTGGAACTAATATTTTAGCTAGATATGCCCCATTTGCCGAAACAATAAATATAAATACAGATATAACTACTGTTGCAATTGCACTTCCGGGATACTCTGGTTCTTCGACAAATCATTTTCCGGCTTTGTCTCATAAAGGGAGTAAAAAATTATCTACAAACAAGCAATATGTCAAATTTTTGGGAGAATTGGTAAAAAAATTCAAACAAAAATATAATGCCAAAATTGTAACTTATATAGGGCATTCGGCAGGTGCTGCCATGGGAGCAACTTTGAGTGGATTAGAGCCATCACTTGTCAATAATTTTGCATTAGCAGGCGGAAGATATAAATCTGGCAAAAAGGGAACAGTTCATATATCAGATTATCTAAATAAATTGAATAAGAATACAAAATACCTCTTAATCTACGGTACTAGAGATAAAATATCAAAACCAAAAGTCACGCTGGATTTTTATAAAATAGCAAAAAAACAGGGATTAGATGTTAAGCTAGTGAAGGTAAAAGGTGCTAAGCATCTTGATCTAGATATGAGTGATCCTTCTGTTGATGCTATCACTAAGATGCTGGATAATCGATAAAAAGTCACATCTTTTTTATGTGTTGATTTTAAGTCCATATCTTTTTATTCTATCTTTGAGGGTATTTCTGGATATTGATAGTAATTTTGCAAGCCTTGAGATATTAGGAGTTCTTTGTAGCAGTATTTTTAGTATTTCTTTTTCAAAATCTATGAATAAATTGTCTATATTTTCTGCGTTGTATAACTCTAAAATTTTGCAACATGCAAGGTTCATTTGATTGTTATCATGTTCGTATGTATGAGATATTATTGTCTCTAAATTATCAGATGTTATATTGTTTTCCCCTGATGATATCATGGCTTTGTATATTATATTTTTGAGCTCCCTTATATTTCCGTTAAAAATATGATTTTCCAAGATGGAAAGTGCATCATTGTCTATATCATAATAATTTAAATTTAACTCTTTGTTATATAGTTTTATGAAGTAGCGGGTTAGCTCTTCTATATCTTTTTTTCTTTTTTCGAGACTTGGCAAGCTAACTTCAATCGTTGAAATTCTATAATACAAATCATCCCTAAAACCTTTGTCCTCAAGAAGTTCTTTTGGATTTTTTATGGATGTGCAAATTATTCTCCCGGTAAATCTAATTTCTTGAGAAGAACCCAATGGATAATAACTCTTTGTTTCTAAAAATCTCAAAAGTTTTGATTGAGTTTGGATAGATAAATTGTAAACCCCATCTAAAAAGAGTGTCCCTTTTTCACATTGTTGAACATATCCGATATGTCCTAATTTATCATTTTTAAAATAATTCTTTATGCTTCCAAACATAAGCTTTTCAAATAAATTTTCCGGTATTGTAGAGCAATTTACAGCAACAAATGGCTTTTGCTCTCTGGGTGAATTTTTATGTATGAGTTTTGCAACAAGTTCTTTGCCTGTGCCGGTATCACCATATATAAATACATTTGAACTACAGTTTGCCGCGATTCCTATGAGTTTATATACATCTTTCATAGTTTCAAAAGAGCCTATAAATTCTTCGTTGTCTTGAACTAAAGATATGTGCTTGGATTTTATTTTTTTTGTATATTTATTTACAATATCTAAAATATCTTTTGAGCTAAATGGTTTTTTAATGATGTCAGCTATCCCGGATAACGATGCTTCAATCATATTTGAAGGAGTGGTATATGCAGTAATCATAATTGTCGGTAACTTAAAATTATGCTCTTTGAGCCTTTTAAATACATCTAGGCCGGTAAGAGAATCTTTTAGCATCATGTCTATTATGACTAGCTCGATATTAAATACTTTAAGCCCTTCAATTAAATCAACCTCGTTTCCATAAAAACCATAACAAGTATGTCCTTCTTTTGTCAAGATTTTTTCAATAGCATATTGAATGTCTTCTTGGTCATCAATTATTGCAATATTCATGACTTTTCCTTTTTCAGTAAATAAACACTAAAAGATGTTTTGTTTATGGCAGATGTAACATCTATAAATCCACCATATAAGTACACTATTTTATATGTTGTATATAAGCCAATACCGCTTCCACCATCTTTTGTTGTAACAAATGGCTTTGGTATGTTTTTAATTATTTTTTTATCAATACTTTTACCTTGATTGATTATTTTAAAAACCAGATAATTGTCCTTCTGAAAAGTTTTGATTGATACTGTTCCACTTATAGGAGATGCTTCTATGGCATTTTTTAATAAATTTGTAACAATAATTTCGCAATCATCATATCTCAATAAAACAAATATATCTTTTATATAATTTTTTAATATTTTAATATTTTTTGCTTTTATTTCATTTGAAAATAAAAGCAATTTTTCTTCAATTATACTATTTATATTTATGCTGATAGAGAGAGATTTGTCAATAGGTTTACCAGTATTTAAAAAT
>JALUMZ010000050.1 GCA_027055635.1 Campylobacteraceae bacterium | reverse complement strand
AAACGAATTCCGGCGTTTCCACCATGTTTCTGTATGAGAGCTATAGCATCAAGACTCTTTTTATAAGCACCTTTGAGACCCCTAAATTCATCATGCACTTCTTCGATACCGTCTATGCTGATGCCTATATAGTTAAAATATTTTATGATATTATCTACATTTTTTTCATCCACATATAGACCGTTTGTTGATAGATAAGTGATGATACCTGCTTCTCTCATCGCTTTTGAGATTAAGAATATATCCTTCCTGATGAGCGGCTCACCGCCTGAAAATATGACAAACTTGATGCCGGCTTTTTTTAGTTCTTTTATAGAATCTAATATAAACTCGGTTGTCAAGAAATCTTTAGAATTTGGACTTGCATAACTATAACAGTGATGACAAGCAAGGTTGCAACGATTTGTAAGGTTCCAAATGATAATACTTCCATCCAAAGACCTCTCTTTTTGTCCGTTTGTGACTGATTTTATGAGATTTGATAATCTAAACATTACTTATCTTTAAAATCAAACAAAAATATACCAGATGGCTTAGGGATCGGCCACTCAAAATGTTTCCACCATTTTTTTGGATCTTTATTAGATACATTATACGCTAAAACCATATTTTTGGTATTTACGCTAAAGTAGAGGTGTTTTGACTGCTTTGACCATCTAAGGTGTAGAATCCAACCTGGAAATTTAAAGGTTCTTACAATTTTTAGATTTTTTGTATTTATAATTTGAACAAATGGAAAATCCCTGCCGCTAAATGTAACTGCAAGCCATTTTTTATTTGGACTAAGAGAGGTAAATACAGGGTTTCCTTTAGTTTTTATAGCTTTTATGAAGTTAAATTGATGATCAAATACAAATACTTTTTTATTTCCAACTGCTGGGATAAAAAACTTACCTTTGGATATGCTCCAAAATCCAAAATGAGGAACTTTTAAGATCCTCTCTTTTTTCCCAAGAGCTAGAGGAATTTTTTTATATTTCATATTATCAAGGTTTAAAACTCCGATATCAGGAGAATTAAAAAGACCGACTACATATAAGTTTTTATTGATCATCGCATCAAATGGAACTTTTCCTATGTTTTTTATCTTTTTATATAGAGTAAAGTGTGGAATTTTTTTACCGCTAGCTTCATCTTTCATGACCCACAACTCATCACTGTCCATGCAGGCGAAGATGAGATAGTCTTTATATAATTTTATACCAACATTTCTACTATCTGTTTTTATGCTCTGTATCGGGTTTAAATCACGATCCAGTATCTCTACGGTTTTATTGTCATAGTTGGCAACTGCTAGAAAATTTTTGCCGATTATAAAACCTATGGCACTTTTGCTTGTTTGATACTCTTTTAATTTTTTCTCAGCTATTGGGTCAAATTTGATGACATATCCATCACGGGTGATGACATATCCGTCATTGTCACGAAATTTTACAACGGCATGGTTGAAATTGTGCATATTTTTGATCGTATTTGATACAAGATTGTGCTCAATAACCCCTAGTGCAGAACTCTCTCTCTCTACTACAAATATCTTTTCTCGTGCTTGCATACTTGAAATGCCCAATAGGCATAGAATTGTAATCATCAATATTTTTTTCATTTTTTATCCTTAAATTTATAGATATAATCAGCTAAAGCCTCAAGCTCTTTTGCATTTAAATCACCAAAAGAAGGCATAGAATTTCTTTTATAGCCCAAACTTTGGTATGTTCCTTCTGGATCTGCAATTTGGGCGATTATCTCCCCTTTGTTTCTCTTGTTTGCAATACTTTTAAAAGATGGTCCAAAAGCTTGTGCTATTTGATGGTGACAACCCCAGCAATACTCTTTGAAGAGTTGTTCCCCATTTTGTTTCTTTGCATAGAGGGTAGAGAAGATTAGTGGCAATAAAAGCAGACACAAAAGTATCTTATTTTTCATTTTTTAGCCCTTATTGTATATGTTTTGCTTTTTAAAAGCATAGATTTTTTTAAACCGGAATTTTGTAAATTTAGAGTTTTCCAGCAACTAGGTTTTGCTAATATCACATACATTGAAGCTGTGATTATATCACCTTTTTTCAAATCAGGAACATTATAAATCAATTTTTTTGTCTCTTTTGCTCTTATATTGTTTACAAAACCTCTTTTGTACGCAAAAGCAGGTATAACAACAGGTTTTCCATCAATCCCTAAAAAATCAATTTTAAATGAGCCTTGTCTATCTTCGGCAGGAGATTTTTTATAATTTTGCCAGATAATTTTTCCATCTCTTTTTATGCTTAGTTTTAGATATTTTAACCTTGCGGCTTGAATGATAAGTGGATGAGGCATTTTATTTTTAATGCTAACTTCAATCTTCTTATTTTCTGCTTTGATGTTTAACTCTATCCCCTTTTTTCTCATGCCCATATCATGTATGCCGCTGAAGCTATGGTCGTGATGTTTTGTGCGGGATTTCTTGTCCATCTTTTCAACTTTTCCTGCCACAAGAGGCATATGGCATTTTATGCACTCTTTACTATTCATATTGTCACCCATGGCATCAAAAATTAGAACATTATGAGTATTTCTTTTGTGTGAATGGCAACCAGAACATACAAATTTATCATATATAGGGCTGTGTGTCATGGTATGTTTATCGCTATCTTGCGGGTTTTCTAATGATCCGTATATAGTAGGTTTATAGTCCTCTGCTTGTCTAGCCAAAATAATTTTGTTTTTAATATGGGCTTTTTTAACATAAGCAATTTGATGACAATAGAAACAGCTTATCGCATCTTTTTCTCTCTGTTTTGAAAAGTCGGGCTTTATAGTGCCGTTAGCCAGCTCTTTTTGATTTTTGGCTGAGGGCATATGGCAGGTTGAACAGTCATAATTATCTTCGGCAGCTACTTTTTCGGCCACTTTTCTATGCAATTCATCATTAAAATAGGTCTTTGAGTGCTGTGAACTTTGGAACTCTTCAAAAATTCCTTCATGACATTCGCTACACGACTTATTTGTAAGATAACTTGCAGACAAAAGTGTGCTAAATAGAGCAAGGAAAAGAAATTTTATCATTTTCTACCTTGTAAATGAAGTATCCTCCTTGCTAAACAAGGAGGATATAAGATTTAAGCGCCTGGAATCTCTTGTCTGTGCTCTACAGAGTAAGTAAATGTAGGCGTAGTTAGATTGTAAATATATTTTACAAATTTACCTTCATTGGTATAGATACCAATTCTTCCTGTTGTCCACTCGCTGATTGTTACCCATTTACCATGGTTAGCAGGCTCAGCATGAAGAAGTCTAGGTTGTTTTGCTTTCGCAACTTTTGCACCATGCTTGGCAGTATAAGGAACAACCATTTCATTTGAAATTTTAGAAGCTACCTCTTGATGCTTAACATTTTTATACTGAGTAGCATCCCAAGTTTGTAGGATTTTACCAGTGTGAGCATCAATAAGATGTCCCTCTTTTTTACCGACTTCAATGATTTTATCAGTCTCTAGTGTTTGCTTGTTGATTAGATAAACTTTATTGAAGTTTGCTGCACCACCAAGAACGCAGTCTGACCAGATGTATGGAGTATCTTTACTTGTTCCTACAAATAGTCCACCACCTGCTGTTGGAACATTTGCTACAACTTCATTATCCATATCCCAAATAACAACATTTCCAACATTTATGCTGTTTGTTGCATTTAGTTGACCATAGTTTTTATTGTACCAGCTACTTCCTTGTCCAGGGTGTGGCTTAGAACCAGGTCCTGTGTAGATTTTTGCTGCAAGTGTATTTGTTTTAAGATCAATCACACCCATAAGATCACTTCCTTGTGAAGCAACATATACAAATCTTCCTATCTGTTTTCCTTCGTTTTCAAATGCATCATGTAAGATTTTTCCTACATTTGCTACATCTCCAACGATAGGGAAGTTTGGTTTTGAATAATCAACTATATAAACATGTCCACCATCCTTAAGTGCAAATACAAAATAAGGCTTGTACGGAGTATCTGCTATAAAAGCAACACGGCTTGGACCGATATCACCATCAGGATTGATGACACTTGAAGTTGGATATACTTTTAGTGGTTCTAGTGTTTTTGCATCACATAAAACTGCACCGCC